>NZ_JBGFFG010000041.1:0-14248 GCF_056175765.1 Pseudoxanthomonas sp. LjRoot204_2
GAATAGCCCCTCTCCCCTCGGGAGAGGGGTTGGGGTGAGGGTTCGGCGAAGTCCGTGCGAGGCAGGCGTCATGGACTCCGCCGCACCCTCATCCGCCCCTTCGGGGCACCTTCTCCCGACGGGAGAAGGGACAGCCAGGAATGCATCACGCTTTCGTCCCGCCTACCGTCAGGCCCTCGATCAACAGCGACGGCTGGCCCACGCCGACCGGCACGCTCTGGCCGTCCTTGCCGCAGACACCGACGCCCTGGTCCAACGCCAGGTCGTGGCCGATCATCCTCACCTTCTGCATGGTGTCCGGACCGTTGCCGATCAGGGTGGCGCCCTTCACCGGCGCGGTGATGCGGCCGTCTTCGATCAGGTAGGCCTCGGTGGCCGAGAACACGTACTTGCCGCTGGTGATGTCGACCTGCCCGCCGCCGAAATTGACCGCGTACAGGCCCTTCTTCACCGAGCGGATCATGTCTTCCGGATCGTCCTGCCCGGCCAGCATGTAGGTGTTGGTCATGCGCGGCATCGGCAGGTGCGCGAACGATTCGCGACGACCGTTGCCCGTGCGGGCGACGCCCATCAGCCGCGCGTTGTGGGTGTCCTGCATGTAGCCGACCAGCACGCCATCCTCGATCAGCGTGGTGCAGTTCGTCGGCGTGCCTTCGTCGTCGATGTTGAGCGATCCGCGGCGTCCGGGCAGCGTGCCGTCGTCGACGATGGTGACGCCCTTCGATGCCACCTGCTCGCCGATGCGGCCGGCGTACACACTGGTGCCCTTGCGATTGAAGTCGCCTTCCAGGCCATGCCCGATCGCTTCGTGCAGCAGCACGCCCGGCCAGCCGCTGCCCAGCACCACCGGCATGATGCCGGCGGGCGCGTCGATGGCGTCCAGGTTCACCAGCGCCTGGCGCAGCGCCTCGCGCGCGAGGTCTTCGGGCTTGCCGTCAGCGAACAGTTCGGCATAACCGTAGCGGCCGCCCATGCCGGCATAGCCGGATTCGCGGCGTCCGTTCTGCTCGACGATCACCTGCACGTTCAAGCGCACCAACGGGCGCACATCGGAGGCCATCACCCCGTCGCTGCGCGCGACCAGCACGGTATCGATGCCGCCGGAGAGACTGACGGTGACCTGTTGCACGCGCGGATCGGCCGCGCGCAGGAAACGATCCACCGCACGCAGCGCCTCGACCTTGGCATCGTTCCCCATCGCATCGATGGGATCGTCGCCGGCGTACAGCGCGCGGCCGCCGCTGCGTACCAGCGTGCGTGGCGCGTGGGTCGCGCCGTCGCGCGCGATGGCGCGTGCCGATTTCGACGCCTCGAGCAGTGCCTGCGCGTTGATGTCGTCCGAATACGCGAATCCGGTCTTTTCGCCGGAGATGGCGCGCACGCCRACGCCCTGTTCGATCGAATGCGCCCCGTCCTTGACGATGCCGTCCTCGACCGTCCAGCTCTCGCGTCGGGCGTGCTGGAAGTACAGGTCGCCGAAATCGATCCCGGGACCCAGCAGCGTGCCGAAGGCGCGGTCGAGGCCGGACGGGTCCAGTCCGGCAGGCAGGAGGAGGCGGGTTTCGGCGAGCGTGATCGGCAGAGTCATGGTCATCACAATGGGGGCGGAAAACGGCCGCGGCAAGCGCGGCCGCGGACAGGCGGCGTCAGGGCGCGCCCGCGCTGTCGGTACGGTCGTCGTCCGTGCGCACGCGAGACTGTTCGCGTCCCACCACCTCGACCTTGGGCGACTTCCACGGGCCGGTGACGCGATAGGTCTTGGCGCCCATCTCGGACAGGGGCTTCTTCAGCACTGCGTTGGCGACCGCGCCCACCGCCGCACCGATGGGGCCACCGGCCACGGCGCCGACGGCAGTCAGCACGTTGGCGGATTTGGGCTTCACGTCGACGGTCTGGTCGAACCRTTCGCTGCGCAGGTCGGTATCGCCGCGGATCGCGATCTCGGCCGCGGGACCATCGATCAGCAGGTTGTCGCTGCGTGCCAGTCCGCCGCCGATCCGGATATCGCCGTCGATGCGGTTGAACGCGAAGCCCTTGGAGAAGAAGTCGCTGAAGTCGAGCATCAGCCGGCGCCGCACCTCGGCCACGCTCAGCAGGCCCAGTACACGGCCCGCGCCGGGTTCCACTTCGAGCAGGTGACCGTCGCGCACGGCCAGCTTCACGTTGCCGTCGAGTGCGGCAAGGCGGAACGCGGCAGGGCTTCCCGGCCATGCGGCCTCGGCGCTGATCTGGCCATGACCGCCCCCCACCCTATCGCCCAGGCCAAGATCGTCGAACAGCACCCCGAAGTTCTCGCTCTTCACATCGGCCGCGAAACGCGTGCGGGCGGCGGACGTCGTGCCGGTCCACTGGCCACGCACGTCGATCTGCTGGCCGGGAGAGCGCAGCTGCAACTGGTCCACGTGCATGCCATCGGCCTGCTGGCGCGTGCGCAGTTTGGCCGTGCCCAATCGCGCATCGCCGAAACGGAGATCCTCGACGTCCAGCGACAGCGGCGGGACGGCAGCGGGATCGATGTCGTCGGTGGCGGCGCGCGCGCCCGACGCGGCGACCRGCGCACCTTCGACGGGCGCCTTGCGCCAGTGCACGCGCGCCAGCTTGCCGGCGATCGGCGCACCCTTCGCATCGGGCACCAGCAGGGCACCCGACAGCGCATCGCCATCCAGCGACACCGCCAGTGCCTGCTGCGCCGGCGCGAGTTGCAGGCGCGTGTCGGGAAACACCGAACCGATCATCAGCAGACGCTCGGCAGTGACATCGATATGCCGCAGCGGCACGCCATGGGCATCATCGCTCCCGCCGCGCGCGACCGCGATCCACTCCATCGCATCGAGGGTTCCGGTGCGCCCCGTCGCCACCAGACCCGACGATGGCGGCGCGTCCATCACCCGGTCGCTGCCGAGTACGACACGCACCCCGGTCTGCCCGTTGGTAGTGCGCGCGCGCAACGCCAGCAGATCGCCGAACGCCACATCAATCTCACCGCTGCCGATGGGCAAGGGGGCGCGGACCGTCGTCGGCAGTGGCGTTGCGGACGCTTTGCGCATGGGGGCCGGCAGGCTCATTGCCGTGCCGACCAGATCGGACGTCAGGCTGAGCTGGGTGGGCGGAGACACCGCGCCCGTCGGCGTACGCGGAATCGTCACGCCCACGGTCCACGACGAACGCCCGTCCATGTAGGGCTTCAGCCATGCCATCTCGGGCGCGCGATCGAGCAGGCGGTCGGCATCGACGGCTGCGGACAGGTCGGCTTCGAACGCCTGATTGCGGTCGCGCGTGCCGCTGCCTGCGCGCAGGCCCAGCACACCGGGCAGTCCGTCGTGCACCACCTGCAGCGGGCCTGACGCGAAACCGCCGTCGTCGTATTTCGCCTTGCCACGCACGTTGTCGAACACCAGGTTCCAGCGCGTTTCCGACAACTGCGCGCCCTTGAGGTCCACCGTGCCGGCGAGCTTCTTGCGTGTCTGCTCTGCGGCATGCAGCGGCTGCAGCAGGTCGAAGGTCGCCGCGACCGGTCCCTTGGCCTGCAGGTGGTCCAGGGTGTCGCCGTAGGTCTTGCGCAACGGACTCTGCCTCAGCAATGCCAGCAGCTTGCCCGCCTCCGTGTCGGTACGCGCTGCGATCTTCAGATCGCCCGCGGCGAAATCGGCGATGCCGGCCTGGAACGCCGGGATCGCAACGCCGCCCAACGCGCCTCGTCCCTTCAGTTCGAATCCGTTGCCGATAAAGGCGATGTCGGCATCCACCTGCTCGAGTGGCGGCCACTCCGGCTGGAACTTGAACTGCCCACGCTCGATGTTTGCGACCGCCTCGAAGCGACCGTCGCGATCATTGAACGGCCAGTCGTCCAGGTCGCCGCTGACGATCGCACGCCCGTTCCGCACGGTGCCGCCGACCAGCGCGGCATCCAGCCAGTCGACGGCCGCCTTCGACATCTTGTGGTGGATCCAGAAACCTTTCGCCACCGGGACGGGCGCATCGGCCAGGTCCGCCGCCACGTCGATCCAGGGCCGCGTGCCGTCGCCCTGGAACCACATCCCGCCGCGCACATCGGCCGCGTACTGTTCGCCCTGTACGTGCAGCGCGCTGGTGCCGACACGCCACCCGCCGCCTTCGCGCCAGCCGAGCACATCGCCCTTCAGTCGCACGTCGTGCACCACGGCGAATCCGCTGGGCCAGTCGAAACGCATCACCGACGCAGGATCCAGCGTCAGCCGGAAACCCTCCGCGTCGCCGTCGAAGTCGCCGGCAAGGCCGCTGAGACCGGGGGCATCGCCCACGGTCCGGAACGAGATGTCGCGCAACCGGCCTTCCGCACGCAGCCCGCCGTCGCGGCGACCGGCAAGGGTCAGTCGCGCGAGCCGTGCGCCCGGCCGTGCCTGCACCAGCCAGCGGCGCAGGCCGGCGTCGATCTTGTCGCTCAGGCCCAGGACGGCGAACAACGGCGCCGCATCCACCTGGTCGGCCAGCAGCGCATAGCGTTGGCCGCCGGCCAGCACCAGGCCATCCAACGTCTGCACGGCCGGCGCCGTGCCCACGCGCAAGTGCGGCGCGTCCAGCCGCCAGCCGCCGGAGACCAGGCGCCAGCGCATGCGGCCTTCCATCTGGTCGAACGCGATCCGGGTCGGCGCGTCCGCATCCGCCAGTGGCGCGCCGCGCAGCCCGACCTGCTGCAGGTTGGCGTCCGCCGTCACCAGCACCACGCGATGACGGCGCAATTCCGTCCACGCCTGCACGCGTCCCTTGCCACGCTCGGCGACGACACCGGCATAGCGAAGCAACGGCGACCAGGCGCCGATATCGTCCGCGGACACATCCAGGTACGCACGGCCATCGCCCGCCTTGCGGTCGAAGTCCACGGCGACGTTCAGCGGCGCAGCGTCCTTGCTGATCCACGCCCGTGTGCCGGCACGCACCCGGTCGCCCTCGACCCGCAGGCGCAGATCGATCTCAGGCAGCCGGATGTCCCAGCCCAGCGAAGGCGCGACGATGGCGAGCCTGCCGTCGATGACCTGCAACTCGCCCAACCCCTCGAGGCTGCGCAGCGGATCGTCGCCGGACTGCTGCTGCCCCGGCAGACCCCGCACCGACCACGTGCCGTCGTCACCACGCTGCAAGGTCAACGACAGGCCACGCAGGCGCAATTCGGTGAACGAACGACCGGGCAGCAGGCCGCCGTACATCGACACCAGCACTTCCGCCTGGCCGATGCGCACGCCGCTGTCGCCTTCGCCCAGGCGCAGGCCGTCGAGCTGCAGCAGCGGCCCGCGTCGCGTCCATTGTGTCTTCACGGCATCGAAGGCGACCGGCCGTCCGGCACGCTCGCTCAACCATGCGGCGACGCGGTCCGGATGGCGTTCGGCCAACGGCAACACCTGGCTGGCGATGCCGAGCACCACGGCCATGCACACCAGCACCACGGCGATGCCGTAGACGGCACCCCGGCGGGCCAGGCGCAGGCGGCGGCGCAGCGGCGTGGGCATCAGTTCGCGACGCTCGCCGGGATGCGGGTGTCTGCGTTCGGTCGCCCGGAACGCAGACGCCGGGATCCGCTCTTGCGGCTTCCGAATGCCGACGCCCGCCCCCTGGCCTTACAGCAGCACGACATCGAACTGCTCCTGCAGGTACTGCTCGTCGGCCTGGAAGCGGATCGACTTGCCGAGGAATTCCTCCAGCTCCGCGACCGCGGTCGATTCCTCATCGGTGATGCGGGCGACCACCTTGGGGGATGCGATCACCAGCAGGCGCGCGGCCTCGAACTGGCGCACGGCACGCGTGATCTCGCGGAAGATCTCGTAGGTGACGGTTTCGGTGGTCTTGATGCTGCCGCGGCCACTGCATTCCGGGCACGGTTCCGACAGCTGGCGCGCGAGGCTTTCCACCGTGCGCTTGCGCGTCATCTCCACCAGGCCGAGCGGCGAGAATTCGTACACCGTGGTCTTGGCGTGGTCTTTGGCGAGCGATTTTTCCAGCGTGCGCAGCACCTGACGCCGGTGCTCCGGATCGTCCATGTCGATGAAGTCGATGATGATGATGCCGCCCAGGTTGCGCAGCCGCAGCTGGCGCGCGACCGCCTGCGCGGCCTCCAGGTTGGTGCGATAGACGGTTTCTTCCAGGTTGCGCTGGCCCAGGAACGAACCGGTGTTCACGTCGACCGTCGTCATGGCCTCGGTCTGGTCGATCACCAGGTAGCCACCGGACTTCAGCGGCACCTGCTTGTCCAGCGCGCGACCGATTTCGTCCTCGACTCCGTAGAGATCGAAGATGGGCCGCTCACCGGAATAGAGTTCGATCCGTTCGGCCAGTACCGGCATGTACTTGGCCACGAACGCCTGCAGGCGCTCGTGGGTTTCCTTCGAATCGACCTTGACCTTTTCCACGTCCTTGCGGATGAGGTCGCGTACGGCGCGCAGCGGCAGGCTGAGGTCTTCGTACAGCACGCTGCACGAAGGCGATTCGCGGCCGCGGCGCTCCACCACGTTCCAGACGCGGGACAGGTACGCGATGTCTTCGGCCAGCGCCTCGGCCGGCTGGCCCTCGGCATTGGTGCGGATGATGTAGCCGTGGCCACCGTGCAGGCCGGCCAGTTCGCCGACGACCTGCTTGAGGCGCTGGCGCTCGGTTTCGTCCTCGATGCGCGCCGACACGCCGATCACCTTCGACTGCGGCAACAGCACCAGGTAGCGCGACGGAATGCTGATCTGCGTGGTGAGCCGCGCGCCCTTGCTGCCGATGGGATCCTTCACCACCTGCACCACGATGTCCTGCCCGTCGCGGAGCAGGTCCATGATCGGTGCCGCCGGCGGCGTGGGCAGCGGTGCGTCTTCACCATCGGCTACCGCGCCCGGCGACGAACGCACGATGTCGTTCGCATGCAGGAACGCCGCCCGGTCCAGTCCCACTTCGACGAACGCGGCCTGCATGCCGGGCATCACCCGCTGCACCTTGCCCTTGTAGATGTTGCCCACCACGCCCCGGCGCCAGCCGCGCTCGATGTGCAGTTCCTGCAGCATGCCGTTTTCGATCACCGCGACGCGCGTTTCGCGCGGGGTGACGTTGACCAGGATTTCTTCCGACATGGGGTCCTTCCCTCAGGCTGACACAGCAGCGGCGGATGCCGACGGATGGATGCCGAAGTCGCGGAGCAGCTTCGCCGTTTCGTGCAGCGGCAGCCCCATCACCGCCGAATAGCTGCCGGACAGGCGGGTGACGAATTGCTCCGCACGCCCCTGGATACCGTAGGCCCCCGCCTTGCCCATCGCTTCGCCACTGGCGACATAGGCCGCGATGTCATGCTCGTCCAGCTCGGCGAAGCTGACATCGGTGACCACCAGCGCCTGCGCCTCGCGCGAGGCGCTGACCACCGAGACGGCGGAGACGGCCTGGTGCGTGCGGCCGGACAGGCGACGCAGCATGGCGGCGGCATCGGCGGTGTCCACCGGCTTGCCGAACACCTCGTCGCCCAGGGTCACCTCGGTATCGGCCCCCAGCACCACGGCATCCGGGGTAGCCACGACCTTCAGCAATCCGGCACCCGCCTTCTCGCGGGCGACGCGGCGGACATAGTCGACGGCGGGCTCGCCGGGCTGGCGGTGTTCAGGGATATCGAGGTCGATCCGTCCGAAGGACAGGCCCAGGCGGGTCAGCAGTTCGGCACGTCGCGGGGATTGGGAGGCCAGATAGAGCATCGCGAAAGAATAACCCGCGGCGCCTGACTGAATGACCGCTGATGCCGGCCGGATCCCGCTAACCCTGCGCCGGATCACGACGCGTTCATGTCATCGTGAACACCCTTGCGCGTCGCCGACGACCCGGGTGCCCGCCACTCGAACCACGAAAAGGAGATCCCATGCGCCTGCCCCTGATCCGCCCGCTGCTGCTCGCCCTGACCCTGTCCCTTGGAACCACCGTCGCCATGACCAGCCACGCCCAGACCGCACCCGCCTACGCCGTGCCTTCCGACGGCACCCTGCTCAACGTCTCGGCGCAGGCCGACGCGTCGCGCGTGCCGGACATCGCCACCATCTCCGCCGGGGTGGTGACGCAGGCCGTGGACGGCAACACGGCCATGCGTCAGAACAGCGAGCAGATGGCCAAGGTCGTGTCGGCCATCAAGGCCGCCGGCATCGCCGACAAGGACGTGCAGACCAGCGGCATCAGCCTGAACCCGCAGTATCGCTACGCCGAGAACGAAGCCCCGAAGATCACCGGCTACCAGGCCAACAACACCGTGAGCATCAAGGTCCGCGACATCGCCAAGCTGGGCAAGGTGCTGGATGCGCTGGCCGGCGTGGGCGCCAACCAGATCAATGGCCCCAGCTTCGAGATCGACAACCCGGAGCCGGTGTACGACGAAGCCCGCCTCGCCGCATTGAAGAAAGCCCAGTCGCGTGCCGAAACCTATGCCAGGTCGCTGGGGCTGAAAGTGCGCCGGATCGTCAGCATTTCAGAGGGCAACGGCGGTTTCCGCCCGGTCCCGATGATGGCCATGGCCAAGATGGAAGCGCGTGACGCCAGCGGTGCCCCCCCGGTGTCGCCTGGCGAGACCACCGTCTCGATCAACCTGGACGTGGTGTTCGAACTGGGCAAGTAAGGCAGCGCCCGCCTATCCACGACAACGGCGCCCCGGGGGGCGCCGTTGTCGTTTCCGGGCCGGGCGACCGGACTACGCCAAAGGTCGAAGTCCGCCCCCTCTTGCGCACGCCATCCGCCGGAGTACAGTCTGGACGTGCGGCGCCGGGACGTTGCAACCCCACTCCCCGCGACCGAGCGTTGTTCCGTTCACAGCCCTCAAGGAGGTGGATCATGGTTCGCGCACTACCCCACGGTTCCGATACCCGCATCGACATCGGCCGCATCGCGGCCATCGCGGCCGCCATCGCGGTGCACGCCGCCGCCCTGCTCATGCTGCTGATGCCGATGGCGGCGCCCCCGATCACGCCCACGGTCAAGCCGAAACCCGTGGTGCGCTGGATCCAGAAGGAAGAGCCGGTTCCGGTCGTCGTACCGATCGAGGAACAGCAGACCACCGTCAAGCGCGAGGAGCCGCGCCCGGTCGTTCCGGCCCGCACGRTGACCACGGACACGACCATCGTCGACACGCCGGCCGTGGTGGACCCTGGTACTGAGCGCACGATCGACCTTCCGGCCATCGACAGCACCGCGTCAACCGGCACGTCGCTGGGCGCCGGCCCGCTGCCGTCCGCCACGCTGGAATACGTCCGTGCGACGTCGCCGCGCTATCCGACCAACGAGCTGCGCAACGGCATCCAGGGCACGGTGATCCTGCGCGTGCTCGTGGACATCGATGGAAAGCCGGTCGACGTGACCGTCGAGATCAGCAGCGGCAACCGCAACCTCGACAAGGAAGCGCGGCAGCACGTGCTGAAGACCTGGCGCTTCAAGCCCGCCATGCAGAACGGACAGGCGGTGCAGGCTTACGGCCTGGTGCCGATCGCGTTCAACCTGCAGTGATGCATCCGAACTTAAAGTGGAAGCCCGCCGAAAGGCGGGCTTCCTGCTGTTCCTGTAGGTGCGACGTGAGTCGCGACCACGCACCAGAGAGCACCGACAACCTCGCAACGGGTCGCCGACTCTCCACTTAGACCGTCCCTGCCGCGCACCTCACCCGGTCGCGACTTACATCGCTCCTACCGAGAGTCGCAAGCCTCATGCGCGATGGTACGGATGATTCGCCAGCATCGCCGCCGCGCGGTATACCTGTTCGGCGACCACCAGCCGCACCAGCATGTGCGGCAGCGTCAGCGGACTGAGCGACCATTTCTCGTGCGCCGCCGCGAGCACATCCGGGGCATGGCCCTCGGGGCCGCCGATCAACAACGCGATGTCGCGGCCCAGCGTGCGCCAGTGTTCGAGCCGTTGCGCGAGCTGTTCGGAGGAGTAAGGCTTGCCGGTGACTTCCAGCGCCACGACATGCGCGCTTTTCGGCAACGCCGCCAACACCCGCTTTCCCTCGTCTTCGATGGCCCGCTGCGGATCACGGCCCTTGCCGCGCAGACCGGGCTCGATCTCGACCAGTTCGAACGGCAGCCAGTGCGACAGACGCTTCTGGTATTCGGCGAAGCCTTGCGCGACCCATGTGGGCGCGCGTTCTCCGGTAGCGATGAGGCGGCATTTCATGTGCGCATGATAACGGTCGCAGGCCGCGCGCCTTGAACGAGAACGGCGCCACGAGGGCGCCGTTGCACCGAGTCGAGCGGCTGCGGATCAGAGGCGCGATTCGTCCGCCGTCTCGACGTCTTCCGGCGGCTGGTCGCCGACGGTCCAGAGGCGCTCCAGCGCGTAGAACTCGCGCACGCGGGGCAGCATGACGTGGACGATGACATCGCCGAGGTCCACCAGTACCCACTCGGCCTCGCGCTCGCCTTCCACGCCCAGCGGCATCACGTCGAGCTTCTTGGCGAACTTCACCACCTCGTCCGCGATCGATTTCACGTGGCGGGTGGAAGTGCCCGAGGCAATCACCAGGTAATCGGCGACGCTGGACTTGCCGCGCACGTCGATCTCGACGACATCCTTGGCTTTCAGTTCCTGTACCGCGGCATGCACCGTGGCGAGCAGGTCCGGCAGGGCCGGCGGCGGGCTGGGAAGGCGGGTCTTGATGACGTGGGCTTGGCTGGACAAAGGCTTGGTGGCTCTGGGAATACGGCCGGGATTATAGCGGACCCGTGTCGGCGGCCCGTGAGGCGTACAGCCTTTCGTCGGCAATGGCGTCCGCCACCCGCGCGGGCACGAGCTGGCGCCAGGCTTCGCCCGTTGCGATGCGGCGCCGGATTTCGGTGGCCGATTCGGGCTGAAGGGGCTGGTGCAAGCGGAACACGCGCCCCGCGGCCACCCGCGCCAGATCGTCCGGGTGGTCCGTCCAGCGACCCTCGAGAGCGGTGGCGAGCACGGGCGGCAGCGCTGAATCCAGCCCACTGCCCGGCCGGTCGGCGACGACGAAATGCGTGAGGTCGAGCAGCGCCGTCCACGCCCGCCAGGTGGGCAGTCCGAGCAGGCTGTCCGCGCCGATCAAAAGCGCGATGGGAACGACGTTGCCCAGCTCGCTCCTCAGCTCCCGCAGCGTGTCGATCGTGTAGGAACGGGAGGTCGGCTCGCGCGCGGCGCGGTCCAGTTCCCGCCGATCCACGCACAGGCCCGGGATGTCCCACGTGGCGAGGTCGAGCAGGCGCGCGCGCTGCGCAGCGGTGGCCCCCGGCGGAGCGCGATGCGGCGGATCCGCCGCCGGCATCAGGCGGACCGGCACGCCGAGGGCATCGTGCGCCGCGCGCGCGATGGCCAGGTGTCCGTTGTGGACGGGATCGAAAGTACCGCCGTAGAAGACGCGCAGCATCGCCGGATCAGGCGACCAGCAGGCGCACGGCCTTCGCGTCCGCGATCGCCAGCAACAGGCGCTCCAGCCCCACCCAGGCGTCGCCATCGCCACGGCCCTTGGCGGTGCGGTCGATCTTCGAGGCCTCGGCGACGAAGCGGTCCCAGCGCGCGGGCGTGGTATGGCGCTGCAGTGCGCGCTTGAAGGGCGCCTGCTTCGCCTCCCAGATGCCTTGCGATTTCATTTCGGCAGCGAGGTTGCCGCCGTTGGCCTGCACCCGCGCCAGCGACGCGGTGCGCAGCAGCTCCTTGACGATCATCGGCATCAGGCCCGCGACGACGTCGCCCTCGGCGCGCAATCCCGCCAGGATGCGCGACACCTGTGCCCCCTGCCCCGCCAGCACGGCGTCGGTCAGGCGGAACACGTCGTAGCGCGCGGCATTGGCGACCAGCGATTCCATGCGCTCGGCATCGAGCACCTCGCCATCGCTGAGCAAGGCCAGCTTGTCGATTTCCTGTGCTGCGGCGAGCAGGTTGCCTTCAACGCGATCCGCCAGCAGCTGCACCGCATCGCGATCCGCGCGCAGGCCCTTGCTGCGCAGGCGGCCTTCGATCCAGCCCGGCAGTTCGTGCGGCTTGATGGCCCAGGCCACCGCCAGCACGCCGACGCGCGTGATGGCATCGCTCCATTTGCCCTGATAGGCCTTGCCCCACTCTCCGGCCGTGATCAGCAGCACCACGTCGGACGGCGGGTTGGCGCAGAACGCGCTGATGACCTCGGCGCCCTCCTTGCCCGGCTTGCCTCCCGGCAGGCGGACTTCGACCAATCGCTGTGCGCTGAAGAGACTGGGCGCATTGAAACTCGCTTCCAGCTGGYCCCAGTCGAAATCGCGTCCGTCGGCATCGAAGACCTCCCGTTCGCCGATGCCCTGCGCACGCGCCTGCGCGCGCACCGCATCCGCGGCTTCCAGTACCCGCAGCGTCTCGGGGCCGGCGATCAGGTATACCGGCAGCAGCGGCTCGGTGGTTCCGCGCGCCGCCAGCTGTTCCGGCTTGAGTTCCATCAGGGGGCCGGCGTCACCGGGCCCGAACGCACGACGCCGTCGATGCGGCGCAGGATCGAGGCGGCCATCTCGCGGCGCAGTTCGTCGGCGAGCACTTCGCGCTCGGTCGAGGTGCCGGTCGCGTCCTGCGGCGGCGACACGTAGTCGCGCGACAGTTCGACCACCTGCTGCGGCACCAGGTCGGTGCCGTCGGCCTTCTTGAAGGAGAAGACGACGGCATAGCGCAGGCTGAATTCCTGCGCTCGGCCGAACTGGTCGACCGCGATCGGAAGATCGCCCCAACGCTCGGACACGACGCGGAGCGTGGCGACCTGTCCGGACGCCGTATCGTCGCGTTCGTCGCGTTCGTCGCCGATCGACGAGGCGAGCGTGGCACCGGCCGCCTGGAGGCCGCGCGACAGGCTGGTCACCAGCGCGCTGTAGGAAGTCGATGATGCCTCCACGCGTACCGGCCCCAGGTCCGCCGGCAGCGCGATCTTGTTGCGCAGGTGGAAGCCGCAACCGGCCAGCAGGGTCAGGGCGAGGATGAGGGCGGGCAGGCGGAATCGGGTCATGGTCGAAGTCTGGACGAGCCTGTCATGGGCGGCAAGAGCGTAGCCGGACCGGAGGTGAACACAGGGGCAAGGCGGTCGAGTGCCTTACCCCGCGACGATGTTGACGATCTTGCCGGGCACCACGATGACCTTCCGGATGGCCAGGCCCTCGAGGAACTTCGCGGTGTTGGGCTCGGCCCTGGCGAGCGCTTCCACGTGGTCGCGCGGCGCATCGGCGGCGACGTCGATGGTGCCGCGCAGCTTGCCGTTCACCTGCACCGCGAGCGTTACCGAGTCGCGCACCAGTGCATCAGGGTCCACGACCGGGAACGCCACATCCTCGATCAGCGTTTCCCCGTGGCCCAGCGCCTGCCACAGCGCATGGCTCGCGTGCGGCGTGATGGGATTGAGCAGCAGCACGGCCGCTTCCAGCGCTTCCTGGCGCACGGCGCGCCCCTCAGGGGAGGCATCGTCGAACTTGCCCAGCGCGTTGGACAGTTCCATCACCGCCGCGATGGCGGTGTTGAAGCTGTGGCGCTTGCCGTAATCGTGGCCGACCTTGTCGATGGTCTCGTGGGTCTTGCGGCGCAGGGCCTTCTGGTCCGCGTTCAGCGCGGCCACGTCCAACGCCGACGAAGCGCCATCGGCGGCATGCTTCTGCACCTGCGTCCACAGGCGGCGCAGGAACCGCGCCATGCCTTCCACACCTGCCTCGTTCCATTCGAGCGACTGCTCGGGTGGTGCGGCGAACATGGAGAACAGACGCACGGTATCCGCACCGAACTTGTCGACCATCGATTGCGGATCGACGCCGTTGTTCTTCGACTTCGACATCTTTTCGACGGGACCGATCTTCACCGGCTGACCGTCGGCCTTCAGCGTCGCGCCGACGACACGCGCCTTGTCGTCGCGCTGGATCTCGACATCGACCGGATTGATCCAGTCCTTCGAACCATCGGCATTGTCGCGATAGAACGTCTCGGCGATCACCATGCCCTGCGTCAGCAGGTTCGTAGCCGGCTCGTCGCTGTCCACCAGCCGCGCGTCGCGCAGGAGCTTGTGGTAGAAGCGGAAGTACATCAGGTGCAGGATCGCGTGCTCGATGCCGCCGATGTACTGGTCGACCGGCAGCCAGTAGTTGCCGCGCTTGTCGACCATGTCCTTCGCGCCGGGCGAGGTGTAGCGCGCGTAGTACCAGCTCGATTCCATGAAGGTGTCGAAGGTGTCGGTCTCGCGCTCGGCGGCGGCGCCGCACTGCGGACACTTCGTCTTGCGCCATTCCGGGTCGGCCTTGATCGGCGACTTGACGCCGTCCAGGGT
>NZ_JBGFFG010000042.1:0-14028 GCF_056175765.1 Pseudoxanthomonas sp. LjRoot204_2
GTTCCAGCCTGCGCAGTTTCTGGGTGCCCGGCGCCGTGCACGTGGCCGGTGCGCTGGCCAGCAACGAACCGGTGGACGAGGGTTACCTGAAGTCGCTGGGCGTGCTGGACCAGTTGCCCAACTGGCGCCAGATGGCCGAGACCATGGTCGAGCGCGCCGAAGAGCAGGCGGCCTGACGCGTCTCTGATTCCGCGTGCGCGCCTGCGCGCGATGCAGCGTCTGCGATGCTTCACGTCTGTCTACGTGGAGCGGCCCGCGAGTGACGTCGTGGCCGTCATTCCGGCGCAAGCCGGAATCCATGGCCTCTCAGCGATGTCCTTTCTAGCGAACGTCAGGGAAAGCATCGGCAACGTGGGTCCCGGCTTTCGCTGGGACGACGGGGCTGGCGTGTCCGAATCCGTGCCGCCATCCCTTGCGGTCATTCCAGCGCAAGCAGAAATCCACTGTCCGTCAGTGATCCGCATCCTTCGTGCGGCGGGGAAGGCAAAGGCGAGATGGGTCTCGGCTTTCCCGGGGACGACGGGCGTGACGCTGTCAGGGACCGTAGGTGGGAGAGGTCTCCTGCACCTTGCCTGCTGGCTTGGCGATGATCCGCGGTCGTAGCCACGCGGCGAAGTCGGCTTCGCCGAGACTGCCTTCCGACAGGCCCAGATACTGCGGATAGAGCTCGTGGTCTTCCGCCGACAACGTGGCGCCATTGAGTACGATGAAGACTTCGCAGGCCACGGCTGCCATGCGCTTGTTGCCGTCGACAAAGGGGTGGTTGCGGGCCAGGCCGAAGGCCGTGGCGGCAGCCAGATCGGCCAGGTCCGGCGTGGGTTGTCCGTAGGCGTGCAGCTGCCGGGCGCGCGCCAGCACCGATTCCAGCAAGCCCTCGTCGCGGATGCCGGTCGCGCCGCCATGCTCGGCCAATTGCCGGTCATGGATGGCCAAGGCCAAGGCACGGCTGATCCAGACGATCATCCGGGCTGCTTCATTGGGCCAGCTTGTGGAGCAGGGTGCGGCGGCTGCGCATCACCTGCTCGGCCACCTCCATCTGCTCGGCCAAGGTGGGGTCGTAGACCGTCAGGCGGATGCCGTCGGGGGTCTCGAGTGCATGGAGTTCATCGCCTTTTTCCAGGCGAAGGCGCGCCAGGAGATCCTTGGGCAGGATGATGCCGGCAGAATTGCCGACCGTGGTGATCTTGAGCTTCATGATTGCCTTCCTGACGTTATAACCATGGTTATATTGGGGCGGATGAGGGGTTGAGGCAACCCGCACGTTTTTCTCGTCATGTGAGACCTGAAGGTGTACAAATGTACACCCATGAACCCCATCGATCTGCCTCCCCAACGTGCCGCCGTCCTGGCCTTCCTGCGCCGGGAGCTGGCGGCCGGACGCGCGCCCAGCCTGGCGGACATCGCCGGGGCCTTCGGCTTCGCCTCCCGCAATGCCGCCCAGAAGCACGTACAGGCGCTGGTCGCCGATGGCCTGCTGGAACAGGCGCCGGGCCAGAAGCGCGGCCTGCGCCTGCCCGGCGGCATGGCCGACCTGCTGCCGTTGCCCGTGCTGGGCCGGGTGGCCGCGGGCCAGCCGATCGGCGCCGACATCGGCCTAGACGAACAACTGTGGCTGGACCGTCGGCTGTTTTCGCCRCAGCCGGACTACCTGCTGAAGGTGCAGGGCGATTCGATGATCGACGACGGCATCGTCGATGGCGATCTGGTCGGCGTGCATCGCACGCCGGAGGCGCGCGACGGCCAGACCGTCGTGGCCCGCATCGACGGCGAACTGACCATCAAGCGCCTGCAGCGCGAGCGCCGGCGCATCCGCCTGTTGCCGCGCAATCCCGCGCACGCGCCGATCGAGGTGCAGCCGGGACAGGACTTCGCCATCGAAGGCGTCTACTGCGGCCTGGTAAGGCGCGGCTGACATGGGTGCGGTCGTCGCCCTCGACACGCTGTTGGCCGCGCGCACGTTGTGGCACGCGGGCCGCAGTGCGGCGATCGCCGCCGATGGCGAACCCACAGGCCATGCGGCGCTCGACGCGCTGCTGCCGCAGGGCGGTTGGCCACGGCGCGCCCTGACCGAGCTGCTGCTGCCTGCCGACGGCGTGGGCGAACTGGCCTTGCTGCTGCCCACGCTGGCACGCATGACCCAGGCCGGCAGCGCGGTGGCGGTGATCGCGCCGCCTTACGTGCCGTATGCGCCGGCCTGGCAGGCCGCGGGCGTGGACCTGGCGATGCTGGAGATCGTCGAAGCCGCGCCACGCGATGCGTTGTGGGCGTTCGAGCAATGCCTGCGCAGCGGTGCCTGCGCCGCCGTGCTGGGCTGGCCCACGCACGCCGACGGTCCTGCGCTGCGCAGGTTGCAGGTGGCGGCCGACAGCGGCGAATGCCTGGGCTTTGCGCTGCGCGACCGTCGCCACGCGGCCAATCCCTCGGCGGCCGCGCTGCGCGTGGAAGCCATGCGCGATGCGCAGGGCGGCACGCAGTGGCAGGTGCGCAAATGCCGGGGTGGTCCGGCACCTGCGCAACCCTTCGCGCTGGTCGCGCATTGAGGCCTACCGATGCTCTGGGCCTGTGTACTGCTGCCGCAGCTGGCGCTGGACGCCGTCCTCCGGCGTTTGCCTGATCCCGACGCGCCGCTGGCGCTGGTCGGCGGTGCCGTGCAACTGCGTACCCTGCAGGCGGTGAATGCCGCTGCCGCGCAGGCGGGCCTGCGGGCCGGCATGCGGTTGACGGCCGCGCACGCGCTGCTGCCGGATTTCGCGATGGTCGAATACGACCCCTCGGCCGAAGCGCGCTGGCAGCGGTTCCTCGCCGCCTGGGCGTATCGCCACAGTTCGCTGGTAAGCGCGCAGTGGCCGGGCTGCCTGGTGCTGGAGGTGCGCGCCAGCTTCCGCCTGCTGGGGCCCTGGCCGCGCATCGAGGTGCGGTTGCGCGAGGAACTCGGGCTGCTGGGTTTCCAGCATCGTCTCGCGCTGGCACCCACGCCGCGCGCGGCGCATGTGTTCGCCGGCCTGCGCGACGGACTGGCGGTGATGCAGCCGGCGGCGATGGCGGAAATGCTGGACCGCGTGCCGGTGCGCCGTGCGCGCCTGCCGGACGATGCCGGCGAACGCCTGCATCGCATGGGCATCCGCGACCTGCGCACGCTGCGCGACCTGCCACGCGACAGCGTGCGCCGCCGTTTCGGCTTGCCGGTGCTCGACCACCTGGATCGCCTGTACGGCCAGGCCGACGACGCGCTGGCGTACTACGCGCCGCCGGACCACTTCGATGCGCGCATCGAACTCGGCTACRAAGTCGAGAGCCACATGGCGCTGCTGTTCCCGCTCCGGCGCCTGATCGGCGACCTGTGCACCTACCTGTCCATCCGCGACGGCGGCGTGCAGCGCTTCGTGCTGCGGCTGGAACACGAGGAGGGCCATACCGATGTCGAGGTGGGCCTGCTGGCCGCCGAGCGCGAGCCGGCGATGCTGTTCGAACTCACCCGCAATCGCCTGGAGCGCGTGCAGATCGCCCAGCCGGTGGTAGGCGTGCGCCTGCTGGCACGCGAGCTGCCGCCGTTCGTGCCGGCCGCGCGCGATCTGTTCGATACGCGGCCGCAGCAGCAACTGCCGTGGCCGCAGTTGCGCGAACGCCTGCGCGCGCGCCTGGGCGACGAGGCGGTGCATCGCGTGGCACCGGCCGGCGATCCACGCCCGGAACGCGCGTGGCGACGCGTGCAGGGCGATGGCAGTCGCATCGAACGGGCGCCCCTGCGTCCGCCACGCCCGACCTGGTTGCTGCCGCAACCGGTGCCGCTGCGCGATCCGCACCCGCGCATCGTCTCCGGGCCCGAGCGGCTGGAAAGCGGCTGGTGGGACGGCGAGGACGCGCGCCGCGACTACTACGTGCTGGAGACCTCGCAAGGCCAGCGGGCCTGGGCGTTCGCGCCGCCGGGCGAGCAGGGCGGCTGGATGCTGCATGGGTGGTTCGCGTGAGCTGGGACGATGCGGTGGACGGCGTCGACCGCGATACGCCCGGCGGTCGCCCGCCCCGCGCGTGGGAAGTGGCGCAGCGGTTGCGCCGGCATGCCGCGGCCAACGACGACGGCCCGCAGGAAGATGCCTGGCCGGCCTATGCGGAACTGCATTGCCTGTCGGACTTCTCGTTCCTGCGAGGCGCGGCCAGTGCGGAAGAGCTGTTCGAGCGGGCGCGCGATCTCGGTTATGAAGCACTCGCGATCACCGACGAATGCTCGCTGGCCGGCATCGTGCGCGGTTGGGAAGCTTCGCGTGCGACGGAGGTGCCCCTCGTCGTCGGCAGCGAGTTCACCCTGGCGTGCGGGTTGAAGTGCGTGCTGCTGGTGGAAACCACGGCCGGCTACACGCGGCTGTGCGAACTGATCACCACCGCCCGGCGCGCCGTCGACAAGAAGGGCTACCGGCTCACGCGGCTGGACATGGAGCGCCTCCTGTCCGACGTCGATCCTGCCGTCTGCGGCCTGTTCGCACTCTGGCTGCCGGCACCCGAGATCGACGAAACGCAGGGGCAGTGGCTGCAGTCGGTGTTCGGCGATCGCGCGCATGTGGCGGTCGAACTGCACCGTGAGCAGGACGATGCCGCCCGACTCGCGCGCCTGCTCGAGACCGCCGCACGCCTCGCCATGGTGCCGGTGGCGGCCGGCGACGTGCACATGGACGTGCGCCGCCGCCGCGCGTTGCATGACACGATGACGGCGATCCGCCATGCCGCACCGCTGGCCGAATGCGGCGAGCACCTGTTCCGCAACGGCGAACGCCACCTGCGCACGCGACGGGCGCTGGGCAACATCTATCCGCGTGCCCTGATCGATGCCGCGGTGGCGCTGGCGCGGCGTTGCAGGTTCGATCTCAAGCGCGACATCCATTACCGCTATCCCGCCGAGCTGGTGCCGGCGGGCCACACGCCCAGCACGTGGCTGCGGGAACTCACTGAACGCGGCATGCGCGAGCGCTGGCCGGAGGGCGTGCCGGATTCAGTAGTGGATCAGATCGACGGCGAACTCGCGCTGATCGAAGAGCTCCAGTACGAGGCGTTCTTCCTGACCGTGTGGGACATCGTGCGGTTTGCCAGGGAACAGCACATCCTCTGCCAGGGACGTGGTTCATCGGCGAATTCCGCGGTCTGTTTCGCACTGGGCATCACCGTGGTCAATCCTGCCGAAAGCCGCCTGCTGATGGCCCGATTCCTGTCCAAGGATCGCGGCGAACCGCCGGACATCGACGTCGACTTCGAGCACGAGCGCCGCGAGGAAGTGCTGCAGTACGTCTACACCAAGTACGGCCGCCGCCGTGCCGCGCTGGCCGCCACGGTGATCCGTTACCGCGGCAAGAGCGCGGTGCGCGACGTGGCCAAGGCGTTCGGCCTGCCGCCGGACCAGATCGCACTGCTGGCCGACTGCTATGGCTGGGGCAACGGCGAGGCACCGATGGAGCAGCGCCTGCGCGAGGCGGGGTTTGATTCGGGAAATCCACTCATCCGGCGCGTGCTGGCGGTGACCGACCAGCTGCGCGACCACCCGCGTCACCTGTCGCAGCACGTGGGAGGCTTCGTGATCGGCGATGCGCCGCTGTCAACGGTAGTGCCGGTCGAGAACGCGTCGATGGACGACCGTACCATCATCCAGTGGGACAAGGACGATCTGGAGACGATGGGATTGCTCAAGGTCGACTGCCTGGCGCTGGGCATGCTGACCTGCATCCGCAAGGCGGTGGACCTGGTGGAGAAACACCGCGGATTCCGTCTGGATCTCGCGCGCCTGCCGAACGATGACGAAGCGACCTTCCAGATGATCCAGGCCGCCGACACCGTGGGCGTGTTCCAGATCGAATCCCGCGCGCAGATGAGCATGCTGCCGCGGTTGAAGCCGAAGGAATACTACGACCTGGTTGTGGAAGTCGCGATCGTGCGCCCCGGCCCGATCCAGGGCGGCATGGTGCATCCCTACCTGCGCCGCCGGCAGGGCAAGGATCCGGTGACCTATCCCTCCGAGGGCGTGAAGGAGATCCTCGGGAAAACGCTCGGCATCCCATTGTTCCAGGAACAGGTGATGGAACTGGTGATCCATGCCGGCTATACGCCTTCGCAGGCGGATGGTCTGCGCCGCTCGATGGCGGCCTGGAAGCGGGGCGGCGACATGGAGCCGCATCGCCTGCGCATCCGCGAGCTGATGCTCGGGAAGAATTACTCTCCGGAGTTCATCGACCAGATCTTCGAGCAGATCAAGGGCTTCGGTTCCTATGGCTTCCCGCAGAGCCATGCGGCCTCGTTCGCCAAGCTGGTCTACATCAGCTGCTGGCTGAAACGGCATGAGCCGGCCGCCTTCGCCTGCGCGCTGCTCAATGCGCAGCCGATGGGCTTCTACTCGCCCAGCCAGATCGTGCAGGACGCGCGACGCGGGCAGGGCGGGCGTGTGTCCATTGATGTCCTGCCCGTCGACGTCGCCATCAGCGACTGGGACAACACACTGGAAGGCGGGCATGTGCGCCGCGGGGTCGACGACGGCGGACAACCCTCGCTGCGGCTCGGCTTCCGGCAGGTGGGCGGACTGTCGGAGGACGCCGGCAAGGCGATCATGGCCGCGCGCGCGCAACGCCCCTTCGCCGATGTCCGTGATCTCTGCCAGCGCGCCAGGCTCGACGAGAAGGCGCGCACTGCCTTGGCCGAAGCGGGCGCGTTGCATTCGCTCGCCGGGCATCGCCATGCCGCGCGCTGGGCGGTCGCCGGCATCGAGCGGCAGCGCCCGTTGCTGYCCGGCAGCCCGGATGAGGAGGCGATCGTCCTGCCCGCTCCGACGGTGGGCGAGGACGTGACCTCGGACTACCGCATGACCGGGCTGACGCTGGGCGCGCATCCGCTGTCGTTGCTGCGCGAACGCCTGCAGCGGCAACGCGTGGTCGATTCGCGACAGCTGAGCGGGTTGCCACACGGGCGGGGCGCCTTCGCGGCTGGCATCGTCACCCAGCGGCAACGGCCGGCCACGGCGAAGGGCACCATCTTCGTCACCCTGGAGGACGAGCACGGCATGGTCAACGTGGTGGTGTGGTCGCACGTGGCGCTGCGCGACCGCAAGGCCCTGCTTGGCGCGCGCCTGATGGCGGTACGCGGCCGTTGGGAACAGGTGGACGGCGTCTCCCACCTGATCGCACGCCGGCTGGAGGATTTCAGTCACCTGCTGGGCGAGATCCAGCCCGGCTCCCGTGACTTCCACTGACCTGCCATGCGTGCGCTGACCGCCCACACCGATGATCTGTTCGCTCCCGCGATGCACCGCCTCGTGCATGACGATCAGGGCGGCATCCGCTATTGGCCGGGTGCGATCGATCCCGATACGGCGCAGGCATGGTTCGAGGCCCTGCACGCACAGGCCGCGTGGATCCATCTGCAGCGCCCCATGTACGACCGCATCGTCGACGTGCCGCGCCTGCTGGCGAACTACGCCGTGGATGCACTGCCGCCCGAGCTTCCGCTGGCCGGTCTCCTGGCCTGCGTGCAGGCGAGGGCGCCTGCGCCCTATTCGCGCATCGGCATGAACCTCTACCGCGACGGCCACGACAGCGTCGCTATGCACGGCGACAAGCTGCATACCGTAGCCGCCGGCCATCCGATCACCCTGGTCTCGCTGGGCGCGCCGCGGCGCATGCTGATCCGCGCACGCGAGGGCAGGCGCGAAACGCTGGCGGTGGACCTCGCGCCGGGAAGCATCCTGTCGATGAGCCATGCGTCGCAGAGCACGCACGAGCACGGCATTCCGAAGACCCGGCGTTCGCAGGGGCCGCGGATCAGCGTGGTGTTCCGGGTGAGGCCTTCGTCCCCTGTGGGAACAGGTGGCTTGGCAGGTGTGGGAGCGACGTGAGTCGCGAAGGGTCACCTGTAAAGCTTCATCGCGACTTACGTCGCTCCCACAACAGGCTGCCCGAAAAAAAACGCCGCGAGGGCATCGCGGCGTGAGGGGAAGGACTGCATGAAAAGGAGAGGCCGGTCAGCCCATCAGCTTGAACAGCGACAGCTGCTGCATCTGCATGAAGACCGTCTGCGCGGCTTGCAACGCGGTGTTCTCCATCTGGTAGCGGCCGATGGCCTCGGCCCAGTCCAGGTCGCGCAGGGTGGACAGGGTGCCCTGCAGGGTGACGTTGTTGGCTTCGCGCAGGGCGGCCGCATCCTCGATGGCGGACAATTGCGCGCCGCCGCTGGCGCGGGCATCGATCATCTTTCCCTGCGCGGTCCCGACATCGCGCATGGCGGCCTGCAGGTTGTTCTGCATCGCGGCGCGCTGCGCGTCCGTGGTGGGGTTGGCGTCCAGCGTGTCGATCAGTCCCTGCACGGTGGCGAAGATGTCGCGGCTGCCCGAGGGGCCCAGGGTGAAGCTGTCGCCGTTGGCGGGCTGACCATCGATCTTCATCTGCACGCCGGCGAAGGCAATGCTCTCGCCCTTGGCGTAGGTGCCGGTCGTGACCGCATTGCCGCCTGCATCCAGCACCTGGTACGTGTTGCCGGCGCCGAACGAAAGCGTGTAACTGCCGCCCGACCAGAGGGTGGAATCGGTGACGCTGAAATCCATCAGCAGGCCCGTACCCGTGTTGCCCGGAGCGGCCCGTCCGTCGATGCGGCCGTCGCCGGTGCGCAGGCGCAGGAAGACCTCGCTGCCGGGCAGGGTGTCGGCGACGAACATGTCCGGCGCCACTTCCACCTGGCGCTGCGTCTGGTCGCCGCTGTAGATCACGCTGCCGCCGGCGATGGCGAAGGGCGTGCTGCCGTCGCTGGTGCCGCCGAACAGGTAGCGGCCGGCACCGTCGGTGCTGTTGGCCAGGTCCAGCAGGCCGGCATAGATCGCCTTCAGCTCGGTGCTGATGGCGTGGCGGCTGTCGTCGCCCATCGCCGCGTTGTTGGCCTGGATCGCCAGCTCCTGCACGCGCGCCATCGCTTCGCCCACGCGGGTGAGTGCGTTCTCCTGCAGGCCGAGGCGGTTCTGCACCGCGTTGGCGTTCATGCCGAAGCGTTCGAGTTCGGCGACGGCCCGGTCCAGGCCGACCGCGGTACCCGCAGCGACCGGATCGTCCTTGGCGGTCACCAGGCGTTGCCCGCTGGCGAGCTGCTGTTGCGTGTGCGCCAGTTTCGCCTGCTTGGCCAGCATCGTGGAGATCGACTGCTGGTACATCATTCCGGTGGAGATGCGATTGTTCATCGGCGTGTGGCGCTCAGCAGCGATTGGAACAGGGTGTCGGCGGTCGCGATGATCTGCGACGCCGCCTGGTACGCCTGCTGCAGGCGCATCAGGTCGGCGGCTTCTTCATCCAGGTTGACGCCGGAAATCGCATCGCGCGCGGCCTGCGCCTGGTCGTGGATGACCTGCTGCGCCTGGGCGGAGTAATCCGCCTGTCGCGCCGCCGAACCGACCTGCGTGGTCAACCCGCCGATGGCGCCATTGAGCGTCAGCGTGCCGCCGTTGAGCGCGCGCGCGTCGTCCAGGTTCGACAGCAGCCGGGCGTTGCCGTTGTCGCTGGAATTGGCGCCGGTCGGGCCCACGCTGAAGCGGTCGCCGGCGGCGGGTGCGCCGTCCAGCACCAGGCTCCAGCCGTTCGACGCAATGGTCTGTCCGGGGGTGTAGACGAACGGGCCGGCGCCATTGATGGTGTAGTTGGTGGCATCGAGGAAGTCGATGTCGACCGGCGCCAGCAGGCCCGCATGGCTGGCGTCCAGCACTTTCAGGCCGCTCAGCTTGCCGCTGCCGGTGTTGGCCATGTCCGTCGTGGCCTTGACCGGCGTGGCCGCGGCGATGCGGCCGGGATCCGTGATCGCGACGCCCAGGTTGCCGGCGGCGCCCGCGGTGGGTTGCAGCAGGAAGCGATCGTTGGCGGCCGGGGTGCCGGACGCGAGCACGACCTCCACGCCGTTCACCACCAGCGGATCGGCCGCCGTGCCCGTGCCGGTCGTTGCGATGGCGGCACCGGTGTCGGGATGCGTCGCCACCCATGCGCTGCCGTCGAAGCGCAGCAGCACGTTCTGCGAATTGAGTGCCGAGACGCTGCCCACGGCCGTCTGCAGCACGGCGGTGCCGGTGTTGCCGGCGTTCGACGAAATGCGTGGCGCGGGCAGGCTGAAGAAGTCGGCGCCCAGCTGTCCATACTGGTCCATGCCCGCGCGGTGGCCGGCATTGAACGTATCGGCCAGCGACGTGGCGACGCGCCCAAGCTCGGCGACCGCCGGGTCCAGCACCGTGGTGCGGAACTCGATCAGGCCGCCGATCTGTCCGCCCATCGCGCGCTTGTCGAGCGTGATGCGCTGGCTGTTCGTTTCCAGCGCCACCTGCAGCCGCTCGGGGCGGTACGCGTCGGGCACGGTGACGAGCCGGCTGGCGGTAGCGCCGACGACCAGGGGTTGTCCACCGGCGCTGAACACGTTGACCAGCCCGCCGTCCTGCGTCACCGCGTTGCCGCCGGTGAAGGCCACCAGTTCGCTGATCAACTGGTCGCGGCGGTCCAGCAGGTCGCCGGAAGGATGGGTGTTGCCGCCGATCTGCCCGTTGAGCTGGGCGATCTCCTTCGCCAGCCGGTTGACTTCACCGGTGGCGGCGGTGAGTCCGGCATTGACCTCGGTATCCAGCCCGTCCAGGTGCTGGTCGATCTGCCGGAAGCGCGTGACCAGCGCGTTCGCCTGCGCCAGCACGCTTTCGCGGTCGGCCGAGCCGGCCGCGTTGGACGACAGCGCGCTCACCGAATCGAAGAAGCTGGACCACGGCGCGCTGATGCCCGTCGCCTTTTCGGAGAACAGCTGGTCCAGGCGCGTGGACAGCACCGACAGCTGCTGCAGGCGCGACAGTTCGCCGCCGCTGTCGAGCAGGCGCGAGGTCGCCAGCGAGTCCGCCATGCGGCGGATGTCGACGATCTGCACGCCGTTGCCCTGGTAGCCCTGGCCGAAGTAGGTGCCGTCGCGCGCTTCGAACTCGGCGCGCTGGCGCGAATAGCCGGGCGTGTTGATGTTGGCCACGTTGTGGCTGACCGTCGACAGCGCACGCTGGAAAGCGAGGAGGGCGCTGCTGCCGGTGGCGAGAAGGTTGGACATGCGTGCTCCGGGGTCAGCGCTTCAATGCGTTGCCGATGGCATTGCCGACGAATCCGCCGACCTTGCCGCCGACGCTGTCGCCGATGGCCGACAGCACTTTTCCGAGTGTCGGACCGTTGGCGATCGAGGCGATCTTGTTGGCATACGTCGGGTCGGTGGCGTAGCCGGCGCGCTGCAGGCCGCGGGCGAAGCCCGCAATGTCCTTGCCGGCCGCCAGTGCCTGCTGGTAGCGCGGATTGTTCTTGAGCAGTCGCACGTAGTCGGCGAAGCTTTCCGCGGGCGACGCGTACGCGCGGAAGTCCGCGGTCTCGCTGTGCTTCACGCCATTGCTGTATTCGTGCGTGGCGGTGCGGGCGCGCTCGCCCTTCCAGCCCGTCGCCTTGATGCCGAACAGATTGTGCGCGCTGTCGCCATCGCCGGTCTTGATCTGCCGCTTGCCCCAGCCGGTTTCCAGCGCAGCCTGGGCGACCAGCGCGCGCGGGTCGACGCCCAGCTCCTTCGCCGCCTGCTTGGCGTGGTCCCAGATCTCGGCGACGAAGCGCTCGGGCGTATTACGCGCGTACTTCGACGGATCGGCCGACGCGACCTGTTCCACCTCATCGCAGGCGGCGTCAGGACGGACGGTGATGGTGTCCAGCGTGATCGTGCCCGGCATGCCGGGGTCGTGGCGCACGGCGCTGCTGCCGATGCCGCGGCCTGCGATGGCGTCCAACATGGAATCGGCTTCGTTGCCCGGCAGCAGGCGCTTGTACGCGGACAGCGCCGTGGTGGCGGGAACCGCGGGCGTGGTGCTGTCGGTCGCGCCCAGCTGCCGCGCGATCATCGGCGCCAGGCCCAAACCGCGCCCTTCGCTCATTGCCTTGGCGATCTGCTGGTCGTACATGTCGCGGAATATCTGGTTTTCGCCGGGAAACAGAGAATCACCGAAGCCGGCCTCGCGCATGCACTTGATCATCATCTGCGCGAACTGGCCTTCCAGCTTGCGCGCGACGTCGTGGATGCGCGCGTTGTCCGGCTTGCCGCCGGCATCGGCCAGCGGCAGGGAAGGATTCAGCGTTCCGATGGGCATGCTGGCCATGTCAGATCACCTCGAGCTCCGCGCGCAAGGCGCCGGCCTGCTTCAGGGCTTCCAGGATCGCGATCAGGTCGCCGGGTGCGGCACCGACTTCGTTGACCGCGCGGACGATCTCGTCCAGCGAGGTGCCGCCTTCGAACTTGAACATGCGGTTGCCTTCCTGGCTGACGGACACGCTGGACTGCGGGGTCACCACAGTGGTGCCACCCCGGGAGAATTCGTTCGGCTGGCTGACGTTCGCCGATTCGGTGATCGTCACCGTCAGCGAGCCGTGGGTGACCGCCGCCGGCATCACCTGCACCTGCGCGCCGATCACCACAGTGCCGGTGCGCGCGTTGACGATGACCTTGGCCGGCGCGCTGCCGGGGGTGAGTTCCAGGTTCTCGATCTGGGCGAGGAAATTCACCCGCCGCGAGATCTCGGCCGGTGCGCGCACCGCGACCGTGACCGCATCCAGCGCGTAGGCATTGCCGGCGCCGAAGTTCTGTTCCAGCGCCGCGACCATGCGCGACACCGTGGTGAAATCGGCGCGGTGCAGGTTCAGCGTGATGGTGCCTTCGCCACTGTCCAGTGCATTGGGGATCGCACGCTCGACGGTGGCGCCGTTCGGGATGCGACCCACGCTGGGCACGTTGACCGACACGCGCGAGCCATCCTTGCCTTGCGCACCGAAGCCGCCGACCACCAGATTGCCTTGGGCGATCGCATAGACCTCGCCATCGGCGCCGCGCAACGGCGCCATCAGCAGGCTGCCGCCGCGCAGCGAAGTGGCGTTGCCGATGGAGGACACGGTGATGTCGATCGGCTGGCCCGGCTTGGCGAAGGCGGGCAGCTCGGCGTGAATGGCCACGGCCGCCACGTTCTTCAGCTGTGGATTGACGTTGGGCGGAATGTTGACGCCCAGCTCGCCGAGCATGTTCTTCAGGCTCTGCACGGTGAAGGGCGCCTGGCTGGTGCGGTCGCCACTGCCATCCAGGCCCACCACCAGGCCGTAGCCGACCAGCGGGTTGCTGCGCACGCCGCCGACCTGGGCCAGGTCCTTGATGCGCTCGGCACGCGCAGCGGGCGCCAGGCAGATCAGCACCAGGCCGATCCAGGCCAGCAGCCCCAGCAGCGTGTAGGTGTCGATGCGGCGCGACTTCTTCGCGGGTGCCGGTGCAGCGCGGTTGGCTTCGTTGGCGTCCATCACGGTGCTCAGTTCGGGAAGATCGGGGAGTTGAAGAACCGGCCCAGCCAGCCCATCGAGTTGGACTGCGCGATCGCGCCGCGGCCGCCGTAGGCGATGCGCGCGTCGGCGACCTTGCCGGAGGAGATCGTGTTGTCCGGATTGATGTCGGCGGGGCGGACGATGCCCTGGATCTGCACCAGCTCGTCGCCCTGGTTCAGGCGCATGTTCTTCTGGCCCTGCACCACCAGGTTGCCGTTGGGCAGGCGCTGGATCACGGTGACCGTCACGCTGCCCTGCAGCTTGTTGCTCTGCGCGCTGTTGCCGGCGCCGCTGAAGCCGCGGTCGCCATTGACCGAAGCGCTCAGGATGTCGCGGCCGTTGTACGTGACCGGCGCACCGGCGATGTTCGGGGCCGCGATGGCGATTTCGCTCTGCTTGTCGACCGAGGTGGTGGCCGACGTCTGCGCGGTGGTGTTCTCCACCAGGTTGATCGTCAGCAGGTCGCCGACGTCGCGCGCGCGGCGGTCCGCGTAGAGATTCAGCCCGGGGCCGGCGCGGTAGATGGAACCCGCGGTCGCCGGCGACTGCGCGGCGACGATCGGCTGGATGGGCTGCATCGGTGCGTACGGGCGCACGTCGCCGTAGTAGCGTGCACAGCCCGGCAGCAGCATGAGCGCGCAGGCAAGGGTGGTGGCGGACGTGGTGCGCTTCATGG
>NZ_JBGFFG010000043.1:0-14015 GCF_056175765.1 Pseudoxanthomonas sp. LjRoot204_2
GTTGCGCGAACACCGCCTCTACCAGGCCGACTGGCTGCTGCGGTTCTATGGATTCGACGTCAAGGAGATCGTCGATGGCAGTGGATCGCAGGACGGCATGCTCGACCTGGACATCGATCCCAAGCTGGCGTGGGCGCTGCGGCATCCGGACCGTTTCCCCGTCGACCTGAACACCGCGCCACGCGAGATGCTGTTGCGCGTGCCGGGGCTGGGCGCGCGCAACGTGCAGCGCATCATCGATTCGCGGCAGCAGGGCAGGCTGCGCGTGGCCGATCTTGCCCGCCTGCGCGCGCCGTTGCAGAAGGTACTGCCGTTCATCGTGCTGCTGGACCACCACCCGCGGCAACGCCTGGACGATCCCGTCCGGCTGCGGCGCGAACTGGCTCCGGCGCCACGCCAGGCCGATCTGTTCGGCTGACGCGCGCGATGTTTCGCGCCACGGTGACACCTGCCTGGGATCTCGATGCGTGGCGCGTGCAGGCACGCCACGCCTGGGAAGCCGCGCTGCCCCCGGAGGACGTGGAATGGCAGGCCGATGCGCAGGGCGAATTGCTGGCGGCCACCCCGGTGGCGGATCAGCCCGGCCGGCGGAAGGGCCTGTCGGTGCCTGCCGAATTCATGGCATTCGCAGCCTCGGTGCTCTGCCATYGTGATGCCGGCCGGCATGCGCTGCTGTATCGCTTGTTGTGGCGCATCGGCAACGGCGAGCGGGCGCTGCTCGACCGCGCCACCGATGCCGACGTGCATCGCACGATGCGTTGGGCGCAGGCCGTGCGTCGCGACACGCACAAGATGAAGGCCTTCGTCCGCTTCCGGCAGGTGGACGGCGAAGACAATGCCTATATCGCGTGGTTCGAGCCCGACCATTTCATCGTCGACCGCGTCGCCCCGTTCTTCATGCGCCGCTTCGCCGGCATGCGGTGGGCCATCCTCACGCCCTACCGCAGCGTGCAGTGGGATGGCTCGCAGCTGTGGGCGGGCGAGGGCGCGCAACGCAGCGACGCGCCGGCCGACGATGCCGAGGACACGCTGTGGCGTACGTACTACGCCAACATCTTCAATCCCGCCCGGCTCAACACGCGGATGATGCGGCAGGAAATGCCGCAGAAGTACTGGAAGCACCTGCCGGAGGCGCACCTGCTGCCCGACCTGGTGCGCGAGGCCGGCCGGCGCGTGCGCGAGATGGACGAACGTGAAGCGCAGGCGCCGCGCCGTCGGATTCCGGCCCGCGTGCGCCCGCCACGGGACTAGGCATCACGGCTGGCGCGGGAACGACTGCCAGGATGGGTCGAGCCTTGCCCACGCCGGCGCCGAATCGGTCCAGATGACCGTGTCGGGCGTGATGCCGGCGGGCTCGTCGAGCGTGCCGACGCGGATCACCATGCGTTCGGCATTTGCCGTGGCCTCGCTGAACACCTGCGTGCCACAGGCCGGGCAGAACGAGCGACGCATCGCATTGCCGCTGTCCGCCACGCTGTTCCAGCCACGCAGTTCGCCCTGCACGGTGACCGCGGCGCGCGGCACGATAAGGTTCACCGCTGCGTTGCCGCAGGCCCAGTACTGGCAGTCGCGGCACCAGCACAACCGCACGGCGATCGGCTCCGCATCCAGCACATAGCGCACGGCGCCGCAGCGGCATCCACCTGTCCGGATCATCGTCCACCTCCCTCGGGGAGGAACACGGTAGCGTCCCGCGTGCGTGAGCGAAAGCCGCACTCCGGTGAGGACGGTGCCAAGCGGCGCTGTGCGAGCCGACGCCCGCTGACGACGGTACGCTGCCGACCGTCTGCGGACGGATGGTCTCCCGTGCACCGCCCTTGTCCGGTCGGTACGTGTCGCGGCAATCCCGTTGCGAAGGCGGGCCCTTGCATGAAGCATGGCGGGCGTAGTCCGGCGTGGTTCCGCTCGCGAGGCGCCGCAGGTCACGAACCGCGCCACGGCGTCGCGACGCGCGCGACCCGGCTTGTGTAAGGTCCATGCATGGGAACCCCTACAGGAGTCGTGATGTCCGGCATGCCTTCGCTTTCGATCGGTCTCGTCCTCGCGTTGTCCTGCGCGATGCCGCCTGCCGCCGCCGCGGATTCTCCGCGCCCTGCCTACGCCTGGGCCACCACCGAGGTGTTCGACGTTTCGCGCGTGCCGGCCTACGAAGGTCGCCATGATGCCGTCCACGCGCGCATCGATGCGGACCTCGCGGCGCATGTCGCGCACCTGCAGCGATGGGTGAGGCAGCGATCCATCAGCGCACAGGACGATGGCATCGATGCGATGGCGAGCCTGGTCGCCGACGATCTTCGCGCGCTGGGCTTCAGTGAAGTGCGACGTGTCGAGACACCCGGGCATCCGGGCGTGCTGGGCTACTACGATGCCGGTGCCGAAAAGACGCTTGTCGTCTACATGATGTACGACGTGCAGCCGGTCGAGGACAACTGGCAGATCGACGATCCCTTTGCCGGCTCGCTGGTCGAGAACGAGCACGGCACGGTGCTGATGGCACGCGGTGCCACCAACCAGAAGGGGCCGCAACGCGCGTTCCTGAATGCGTTGGACGCCATGATCAAGACGACGGGCACGCTGCCGGTGAACCTGTACGTGGTCGCCGAAGGCGAAGAAGAGCTGGGTTCGCCGAACTTCGGCAAGGTCATCGAGCCGTGGGTGGATCGACTGCGCAAGGCCGACGGAGCGTTCTTCCCGATGAACATCCAGCGCCCCGATGGCTCCGTATCGCTGAACCTGGGCGTCAAGGGCATCGTGTATTTCGAGCTGGAATCGAAGGGCGGCGCGTGGGGCGGACCGGCGCGGTCGGAAGTGCATGGTTCGGTGAAATCCCTCGTGGATTCGCCTACGCTGCGGCTGGTGCAGGCCATCGCGTCCATGACCACGCCGGACGGCAACACCATCACCATCCCCGGTTACTACGCGCCCGTGACGCCGCCGACCCTGGAGCAGCAGCGCCTGATCAACGCGCTGGCGACCGGTGCCGACGACGCCGCGCAGCAACGCAGCCTGGGCGTCTCGCGCTGGATCGATGGACTGACCGGACGCGATGCGATCGTGCGCAACCTGTTCGAGCCGACGCTCAATGTGGACGGCCTGTGGAGCGGTTACACCGGTACGGGCATCAAGACGATCCTGCCGCATGTCGCCACCGCCAAGATTGACTCGCGATTGCCGCCCGGCCTGGAGCCGGACGACGCGTACCGGATGATCCGTGCACACCTGGACGCCCAGGGCTTCAGCGACATCGCGCTGCGCCCGATGTCCGGCTATCCCGCCGCCTCGACGTCGGTCGAGGCGCCGCTCGTGCGATCCATGCTGGGCGTGCTGAACAAATACGGTGCCACGACGCGTGTCTCGCCCTGGCTCGCGGGCAGCGCGCCGTTCCACCAGTTCACGCGCACGCTGGACCTGCCTTTCGTGTTCGGTGGGCTGGGCTACGGCACCGGTGCGCACGGGCCGAACGAATTCATGCTGATCCACCCGGCCGCCGGCGTGAAGGCGGCAGGACTGGCCGACATCGAGAAGTCCTACGTCGACATCCTGCACGCCCTGGCGGAGACGCGCTGAGCCCGCGTGCCGGCCGTCCCGCGGCCCCGCTTGCCTAGGCGCGGAGTTCCACGATGGGCGTGAAGCCGCCGAAGACCATCCGCTGGCCGTCGAACGGCATCGGCGGRTTGTCCTTGTTGGAAGGATCCATGCGCGGATCTTCCATCATCTTCTGCATGCCGGCGTCGCGGGTCGCCTTGTCGGGCCATTCGATCCACGAGAACGCCACSGTTTCGCCATCCTTCGCCTGCACCGCACGATGGAAATCCGTCTGCTTGCCGTGCGGCACGTCGTCACCCCAGCCTTCGACGATGCGGCTGGCGCCGTACCCCATGAAAATCGTGTCGAACGTGGTCGCATACTCGGTAAAGGCCGCCTTGCCCGTCGTCGGCGCAGCCAGGATGAAGCCGTCGACGTAGGACGACGGCGCACCGTCGTCGCCCAGCACCAGCGTGGGTACGAAACCCCCGAAGATCAGGCGCTTGCCGTCGAATGGCATGGGATTGTTCTCCGGCGACATGCGCGGGTCGTCCATCATCTTCTGCATGCCGGCATCGCGCGTGGCCTTGTCCGGCCATTCGATCCACGAGAACACCACGCTCTCGTCCTCCGTCGCCTGCACCGCCTTGCGGAAATCGGTGACCTTGCCGTCCGGAACGTCGTCGCCCCAGCATTCGACCACGCGGGTGGCGCCCTGTTCGATGAAGACGGGATCGCCGAGGGTGGCGTGGTCGACGAACTTCTGCTTGTTGGCGGTCGGCACGGCGGCCACGAAACCATCGAGGTACGGCATGGAATCCTCCGGGGGATGCGGCACCGGGATGGTGCCTTCCTGAGAGCGACGAACGGGCCAGGGCGCTTTCGACACGGCCGGCGATCACCGGGGAATCGTGGCGTGGTCGCGACGACGTGGGGGCCTGCGCCCGCCACGCCATTCAGCGCTGCAGGCACCGGCGGTAGCGTTCGTCCACGCGCGTGGCGAACCAGGCGGTGGTGAGTTCGCGCGTGATCTTCGGGCTCTCGAGCCTGATGCCGGGGATGACGGCGCGCGGCAGCGGCTTGCCCGCGCGCGCTTCGGCCAGTGCGTAGACGCGGGCGTACAGGTCGGTGTCGCCGAAGTCGAGGCGCGTGCCGCGCTCCAGTGCCTCGCGGATGGCGCGCTCGTCCATGCGCAATGCGCCCGACAGCTGGCGCACCGCGCGCTCCGTCTGGCCGGGCCTGTCCAGTGGAGCGCCCGGATTCAGCAGATCGCCATCGAGCGACAGCGCGACTCCCGTCGCGATGCCGACGGCGCTCTGGAAGGCGGCATTGCGGCTGGCGTACCAGCCGGCGTTGTAGTCGGCGAAGCGATGCACCTTGCGCGTGTAGGGCGTGTCGTAACCCAGCAGGTGGGCGATGCCGAAATACAGCCCGCCACGTCGCGTGAAGACCTCATCGCGGATGCTGCCGTCGACCGGATAGGGGTAGCCGGCGGCCTTGGATTCGGCGAACGGAATGCCCACCTGCATCGGTCCCCCGGTCTGCACCGGGTTGTAGTCGGAGAACAGCCGCGCCCCCAGTGGCACGCTGCCGATCATGTCCTCGTAGAGGTCGCTGAGGTCGCGTTCGGTACGCACGGTGCGCAACCGCTCCGCATAGGTGCGGCCATCGGGCGAACGCAGCGCCAGCGCCGCGTCCACGACGAATCGTGGGACGTGCAACGACGCCGCGCGGCGGTCTATCTCGCTGCGCGCGATCTTCGGCAGGTTCGCCACCGCGGGATTGGCCACATAGCCGGATTCCTGCTCGGTGACGGCGAGCACGGCGCAGATGTTCTCGCTGTTGGGCTCGATCCGTTGCGTCGCGAATGCGGTTTCGATGTCGGCCGCCCAGCGCTCGCGGTCGACGACCTTGGACGGCATCCGGCGCACGATCTCGCTGCGTGTGTCGGCGGCGGGACGTGTCGGCACCGGTGGCGCGGTCACGCAGCCGGCAAGCGCCAGCAAGCAGAGCAGTACCAGCGGGCGGGAGAGGGAGCGGCACGGCGAGCGCGGGATCATGCGCGCAGCATACGGAGCATGACGCGCCGATGCACGACGGCGGGCGACATGGCAGGGCGCGAAGGAAAATCGCCTCGGCTCCCCTGGTGCCGTCGTCATGGCAACAGCGCTCGAAAACCCCTCCTGGTCCTCACTGGATTCGATCCATCGCGATATTGTCCTTCGCGAGGGTGAGGTTGCCCGCTATCCCGCCGACCATGCTCCGGTTATCGGCGTCGCGTCCGCCCGCGCATCCTTGCGGCCGGCGCTCTACGCACGTGTGGAGCGCCACGATGCCGTCTACCTGCCCGGCATCGCGTCGCCCCCACCTGCGGGATGGATGCCGAGATTTCGGTCTTCTGCACGCATCCGGACTTCACGGGGCGCGGCTATGCGCGGCACACAAACGTTCCTGCGCGTCAGCCGGGACAACCCGCGCGCAATGGATCTGTCCCAACGCGTGGGCTATCGCGTGCGGTGCGACATCGGGTTCTGGTCATTGCGCCGCTGCTGACGGAATGCCTTGCGCGGCGTATGAGCCGGCCCGGCGCGCCGTCAGGGAAACAGTGCGCCGCCCAGCATCGCCAGCGTCATGCCCAGGCCGAGGAAGGCCAGGCGTTGCAGCAGGGGCAGGGGAGCAGTAGCGCGGTGCATGGGACCATCCAACCGTGTTCGACGCGAACGCGCCGTGAAACCCCTGTCCTCTTGTAACGCCGTCCGACGAGCGGGCAGGCCATGCCGCCCGACGGACGGTCGGGTGCGTCAGGCCGGGGCGCGCTGCAACCCGTCGCCACGCGCCTTGCGCAACGCGCGTACCTGCAGGGCCATGCCCGCGAGGAATACCAGCAGCGTGGCGCCCACCAGTTTCTGCAGCAACGGATCCTGCGGACCGGAGACCAGCGGTGCGCCCACCGGAACGCGCGTCAGCGTTTCGGTGAAGCCCGGGATGAAGTGGAAGTACACGGTCAACGTGAAGGCCAACGAAGCGGCCACGTGCCGCCACGAGCCCGAAACCGCGCCCCGACCGAGCAGCACGGCTGCGCCGAGCACGACCAGCGTCAGCACGGTCAGGCCATGGGCTTCGCTCAGCTTGCCCGTGCGCATCAGGAAGAAGCTGGTGATGCAGGTGGCCACGGTGAACCAGGTGTAGGTCTTGCCGAGCGGCGTGGCGTAGCGGATGTCGTGGTAACGCAGCAGGGCGTAGAGCCCGCCGAAGAGGGAAACCAGGCTGATCGCAGTGTGGAACCAGCCGAAAGGCGTGATGCCGAGCATGGGGAACCCCTTGGTGTGCGCGGAGGGCGCAGGGCACGCTAGCACGCCACCCGTAGCACGGCCGGCGCCGTCCGTCGTCGCTTGCATGCGCTCGCGGGTCGTGCACCGTCCGGGTGCATGCGACGCATCGCCGCTGCGCTGTCAACGCAAGCGCGCGCCAACCGTTTCCGTCATGCCACCGGATGGGAGCACTGCATGATCGCGCGAGAAGCCTTGAGCGCCGCCAACCGCTTCGGACTGGGTGCACGCCCCGGGACGTTGAGTCGCATGGGCGATCCGCGCGCGTGGCTGCACGCGCAGCTCGCGTCGCCCGTGCGGCCGGTCGACAGCGGCTTGCCGTCGAGCACGGAGTATCTGCAACAGGAATACGACTACCTGCGGCTGCGTCGCGAGGCGCGCAGGACCCCCTCGCAGGAGAACGCGGCGATGGGCTTCCGTGAGCGCTTCGCCCAGGGCCAGCTGCGCGAACTGGGATGGCGCTATCGCCAGGCGGTCGCGACGGAACAGGATTTCGTGGAGCGGCTGGTGCGTTTCTGGTCGAACCACTTCGCCGTCTCCGCAGACAAGCGCACGGCGGCGCTGCATGCCGCGCCGATGGAGCGCGAAGCCATCCGTCCGCACGCGGTGGGCGATTTCGCCGACCTGCTGCTGGCGGTCGAGCGGCACCCCGCCATGCTGCGCTACCTCGACAACGTGCGCTCGGTGGGCGAGGGGTCGCGGCAGGCGCAACGGCAACGTCGGCGCACGGAGGGCACAGGCGACGCGTCGCCGCGGCGGGCCGGCCTGAACGAGAACCTGGCGCGCGAGATCCTGGAATTGCACACGGTGGGCGTCGATGGCGGTTACTCGCAGGACGACGTGCGCGAACTCGCGCGCGCCATCACCGGCTGGAGCATCGCCGCGCCGCGCGATGCCGGCGCGACGACGTCGGACGCCTTCCGCTTCCGCGCCAACGCGCACGAGGCCGGTGCGCGCGTGGTGCTGGGGCGCCGCTATCCGGCGGACGGCGAGGCCCAGGGGCGCGCCATCCTGCGCGACCTGGCGTCGCATCCGTCGACCGCGCGCCACGTGTGCGGCAAGCTGGCACGTCATTTCGTCAGCGACACGCCGCCGCCTGCACTCGTCGAACGCATGGTCGTGGCGTGGCAGCGGCACGGCGGCGCGTTGCGTCCCGTGTACGCGGCCCTGATCGACAGCGCGGACGCCTGGTCGCCCGACGCGCGCAAGCTGAAGACGCCCGATGATTTCCTGGTATCGGCCTTGCGCAGCACCGACACGCAGCCGGGTGATAGGCCGCGTGCCCTGATGGGGCTGCTGGGGCGTCTGGGGCAGCCTGCGTTCACGCCGCGCTCGCCCGCCGGCTTTGCCGACGATGCGGCCGCATGGTCCGGTGCGGACGCGGTCTGGAAGCGTATCCAGGCGGCGCAGTCGCTCGCCGAATCCGCCACGCCGGTCGATCCCGATCCCTTGCGCATCGCAACGAGCGTGTTCGGCGACCGGCTCGATGCGGACACGGCACTGGCCGTGCGCCGCGCCGAGTCGCCGCGCGAAGGATTGGCGTTGTTGTTCGCCAGTCCCAGCTTCCAGTGGAGGACCTGACCGTGACGCTGACCCGACGCCATTTCCTCGCCGCCGCCGGTGCGGTCACCACGCTGAGCCTGTGGCCGCGCGTCGCGCAGGCAGCGGACCGCGACACGCGCTTGCTGGTGGTGTTGCTGCGGGGCGGACTGGATGGCCTGCATGCGGTGATTCCCGCCGCGGATCCGCACCTCGCGTCATTGCGGGGTGCGTGGACGATGAAGGACGCACGACGGCTGGATGCCGACTTCGCACTGCATCCGGCGATGGACTTCAGCCATGCGCTGTACGCGCGCGGAGAATGGCTGCCGGTGGTCGCGGTGGCACCGCCCTATCGCCAGCGGTCGCATTTCGAAGCACAGGACAATCTCGAGAACGGCGGCGGTGCGGGTGGCGGCGCGTCCACCGGCTGGCTCAACCGCTGCGTGGCGGCGATGCCCGCCTGCCGGGGGCTGTCGGTCAGTACGGTCATGCCGCTGATCCTGCGCGGCGACGCCGACGCCTCCACGTGGTCGCCGCCGCTGCAGGAAGAGGTCAATCCCATCCTGTTGCAGCGCCTGCAGGCGCTGTACGCCGCCGACCTGCGACTCGCGCAGCCGTTCGCACAGGCGGTGGAAGCGCAGGGCATGTCGTCGGGCGGCAACGTGGCGCGCCTGCCGCAGGCCATGGCGGCCGCGGCGCGATTCATGGTGATGCCGGATGGCCCGCGCATCGGTTTCGTCGAGAACACGGGCTGGGACACGCATGCGCAGCAGGTGCCGGTGCTGGCACGCAAGCTGGCCGAACTCGACCAGGGGCTGCGGGCCTTCCATGACGGCATGGCCGGCGCATGGTCGCGTACGGTCGTCATGGTGGTCACCGAGTTCGGCCGCACCGCGGCGGTCAACGGCACGGGTGGCACCGACCATGGCACCGGTACCGTCGCGATGCTGGCCGGCGGCGCCGTGGCGGGCGGACGCGTGGCGGGCGACTGGCCCGGCCTGGCGCCGTCGCAACTCAACGAGGGACGCGACGTGCGGGCGACCACGGACCTGCGCAGCGTGTTCAAGGGCGTGGTCGGCGACCATCTGGGCGTGGCGCGCAGCGCACTCGATGCGCGCGTGTTCCCCGACAGCGCGAAGGTGCCAGCGATGGCGGGCCTGCTGCGCGGTTGAGATCAGGACGCGACGTGGCGGAGTTCGCCGCGTGCCAGTGCGGTGGCCTCGTCGACTTCCATCGGCCGGCCGAAGAAATAGCCCTGCATCTCATCGCAGCCCATCTGCTGCAAGGCCTGCATCTGTTCCGCCGTTTCCACGCCCTCGGCGATCGTGCGCAGGCCCATCTCGTGCGCCAGCACGAGGAGCGTGCGCGCGATGGCGCGGTCGGTGCTCTCGGTGGCGATGCCATCGACGAAGCTGCGGTCGATCTTGATGATGTCCAGCGGCAGGCGCTGCAGGTAGGCCATGCTCGAGTAGCCGGTGYCGAAATCGTCCAGCGCCAACCGCACGCCGAGCGCGTGCAGCGCCTGCAACATCTGCTGTGCCGCACCCATGTCCTCGACCAGCACGCTTTCAGTGAGCTCCAGCGTCAACGCATCGGCGGGCAGGGCGTGCCGGCGCAGGCAGTCGGCGATCCACGGCGCCAGCGTGGGCTGCCCCAGCTGGCTGGGCGACAGGTTGACCGCGACGCTCAACGAGCGCAGGCCCATCGCGCGCCAGCGCGCCAGCTGCTGGCAGGCCTGTTCGAGCACGAAATGGCCGATGTCCTCCATCAGTCCCGCGCTTTCGGCCAACGGAATGAAGACCGACGGCGGCACGTCCCCCCACGCAGGGTGGCGCCAGCGCGCCAGCGCCTCGAAGCCGGTCAGCTGCGAGGAATCGCCGGCCACCACTGGTTGGTAGGCGAGCCGCAATTGGCCGCGGGCCACGGCTTCGCGCAGGGCGGTGACGCGGCTCAGGCGGTCGTTGGCTTCCTGTTGGGTGCTGGCCGACGGCAGCCGCACCTGGTTGCGGCCCGCGCGCTTGGCCAGGTGGCGCGCATCGTCGGCGCTGCGCAACAGCGTCTGCAGGTCGGCGCCGTGCTCGGGCGCGTGCGCCAGGCCGATGCTGGCGGTGACGGTGAAGGAAGGGTGCGTGGAGTACAGCGCGATCGGCTGGCCCACCGCACGACGGATGTCTTCCGCCAGCCGCGTGAGCTGGTCGATGTCGATGTCGGGAAAGTGCGCGAGGWATCCTTCGCCGCCGTAGCGGTGCACGCTGCCCAGGCCGTCGCAGGCGGCCGAGATGCGCTGACCCATGCGCCGCAGCACCTCGTCGCCACCGTCGTGGCCGAACGAATCGTTGACCATGCCGAACCCGTCCAGGTCGACGATCGCCAGGCCGTGGCCGGCGAGCGAAGGCGTGGCGATCTTCTCGGTGATCAGGTTGGCCTGCGCGGAGAAGCGGGGCAGCCCGGTCGCGCTGTCCATCGCGGCCGCGTCGTTGAGGCGGCGTTGCGCATCGAGGCGGCGTTCGGTTTCCAGCAGCAGCGAGCGCGCGGTTTCGGCGGCCTCCGACGAACGCCGTCGCGAGATGTCGAGCAGGAACAGCACGAACGCGATCAGCAATCCGCTGCTGAGGCCGCCCACGACCAGCGATCGCGGCAGCGTGAACGAGGTGAGCGCGGGCGGCGCCCACAACTCGAGTCGCACCTCGTGGCCGGGCAGGGCCACGTGCTCGATCGAGAGCGGCGCGCCCTGCGGCCGGCCCTGTTCCAGCGTGGGCATGCCGGCCGCGGTGGCCCGCACGGGACGGTCGGACAGCACGGCCTTGGCGAGCGTCTTCACGAAATCGTCGAGCGAGATGTAGGCCTGCGTGCGCCGGCCGGGCGTGTCGACCGTCATCCACCAACCGCCTTCCACCGGCAGCAGGTGGCCTTCATCCGCCACGGGTGCGGGCGGCGACGGGGCGACCGGCGCGTCGAAGCCCGGCCGCACCCAGCGGAATTCCTGCCCGTCGCCCACGCTGCGCACCACGCGGAAGGCGACGTAGGCCTCCACCATGTCGTCGACGTACTGGTCGAAGAGCGGTTCGGCCTTGTCGGGTGACGCGGCAGCCAGCGACGCGGACAACTGGCGCAGGGCACCGCGACGCAGTTCCATGCCGCGCAGGAAGGTCGGTGCGGCGATCGCGGTCTGCGTCTTCATCACGTTGCGCGTCATCGCATCGCGGTCGGCGGACGCCGCCACCCAGTACATGCCGCCCAGCATCAGCGCGGCCGCCATCGGCATCACGCCGAACAGGCGTTCCCGCAGCGAATTCTCCCCGGCCACCGCCAGCGCCAGCCCCAGTGCCACCAACTGGGCCGAGGCGGTGAACGAGATCTGGTAAAGCGACAGACCCTCGCGATGGTGGGGCAGCTGGATAAGCAGGCCCAGTGTGGCCATGCCGGCCACCGACGCCATCGCGATACCCAGGCCGCGGGTGATGCCCCAGCGAGCGCTTTCCCACCGCTGCAACGACTGCGGCAGCAGCGCAACCGCCACCCAGGCCGTCAGCACGCCGTAGTCGGTATAACCGCCGATCAGCGGCATGTCCGCGCGCGGCAGCCATCCCAGCCGGTGGAGCAGCGCGTTCGCGGGCGTCGTCACGCCGCCCAGCGTCTGCAGCAACGTCAGCAACAGCGGTACCGTGATCAGGCCGAGCACGACCCAGGCCGCAGGATCTCGGTCGCGCTGGCGCAGCAGTAACGCCAGCGCCACCAGCGCGACGCACAGGGTCGAGAGCGGACGCATGGGCGGGAAGTCCACGCCCATCTTGCCGACCAGGCTGCCGGGCACATGCCAGCCGACCAGCGCGAGCAGCGCGAACGCGAGCACGAACGCCACCAGCTCCGTACTGGTGTCGAGACGGCGACCGGCGTGCAGCGACGGCGTGTACACCAGCAGGAACATCGCCAGCGACGACAGCGAGAGCGACCAGCTGATCTCGGTCGTCGCACCACCCGGCTGGAAAGCGCCCAGCAGCGGCTGCACCGCGAGCAGCAGCAGTGCCGCGGCGAGAACCCGCATCACGAATTCCGGCCAGAAGCCGCGCCATGCGCGGGTCCACGCGATGGCGGTTGCCGCGGCCAGCACCAGGCAGGTGCCGAGCGAATGGAACTGCCACAGGTGGAGGACGAGGAGCAGCGTCAACAGACTCGCGACCGCCAGCCGCACGGGCCGCTGCGCATTGCGCCAGGTCGCGATAGCCACCAGCACGCCCACGACCGGCACGCTGTCGTCGAGCAGGTGACCGTTGCCGGCGTCGACGAGCGTGAAGCCGGCGGCCAGCACCCAGGCGAGCGCAGCCGCAAAGCGCTGCGCCCACTGCACGGGTCGCCGAAGGTCCTGGTGTATCGCCAATGCTGTCCCCTGCGGAGCCGACACCCCGTCGCGATGTGATACCCAAATCACCGGCGCGCCGCAAGCACGGCCACGTCGTTCAGAGACTTGCAGCCGGATCGGGTCGCGCTGCCCGGAGAAATGCGTGTACTACGCCGCGGGGCACCGCGGCGGAGGGCGGACGCGCGCCGCCTGCCCCAGGCACCGCGCGCGACCCGGGTCGACCGGCCCCGCGGAGGCGACGGCATGCACATGCGCTAGAGTCCGCGGATGTTCCCTACGGAGTGTCCGCATGCCGATCGAACTGAAGATGCTGGCCTGGTCCGTCGCGCTGGGCGTGTTCCATATGCTGCTGGGTGCCGGACTCACCACACGCCAGCGCGGGCTGGCCTGGAATGTCGGCGCGCGCGACGCCGCCCTGCCACCACTGCAGGGTGTCGCGGCCCGGGTGGACCGCGCGCTGCGCAACTTCCTGGAAACCTTTCCGTTCTTCGCGGCTGCCGCGCTTGCGGTGGCCTGGCTGGATCGCGGCGACGCCACCACCGCGCTGGGCGCGCAGTGCTACTTCTGGGCGCGGCTCGCTTACGTGCCGGTGTATGCGGCGGGCGTGCCCCATCTGCGCACGCTGATCTGGGCGGTCTCGGTGTGGGGGCTGCTGCAGTTGCTGTGGGCGCTGCTCTGACGCCGCGCCCCCGGGATTCATGGAGCGGTCGGCAGGTACGGCGGGTTTCACCCTAGACTAGCCCGACCCACCCAGCCGGGCCCCACGCCCGGCGTCACGCCGTGATCGACCGGATGCTGTCCCGCACTTCCCGCCTCTTCGTTGTCCTGCTGCTGACTGCAAGCCTGCTCGTCGCCTGCGACCGTGCCGCCTCTGACCTCGCGCCCGATGCCATGGCCGAAGCGCCGCCGCCGGCACCCGATACGCCGGCGCAGCAGGCCGAGCGCGGCGACGGGGCCGTTTCGTCCGGTCCGGTTGTCGCTTCGCCGTCCGGGCAGCCGGAAGGGCTGCCGACCGACTGGCCGGTCGCCAAGGTGAGCTCGGGCAAGGCCTGGGTGAGCTGCCAGGCCGACTACACCACCGAGCAGGGCGATGGCGTTCCGCTGGAGTCGCTGGCCTTCTTTAGCGTGGTCGATGCGCTGTCGCCCTGCCAGAAGGGCGGCGTGTTGCGGCTGCGCTACCAGGGCAAGATCGCGGCCGATTTCACCGATCTTGTCGCGCGCGTGGCCGACATCGCCGGGCGCATGGGCATCTACAAGCG
>NZ_JBGFFG010000044.1:0-13771 GCF_056175765.1 Pseudoxanthomonas sp. LjRoot204_2
CGCCCCAGTCGGCATTGGACGGCACCAGCACCGGGATGAACAGGAACACCAGGTAGCCCAGCAGGAAGATGGGCATCCAGCCCAGGCCGAGCGCTTCGGGGACCAGCCGATCGCGCAGGCGCGTCAGCGGTGCGATCAGGGATGAGGGCGGATGCTGCATGGACGACTCCTGGTGCCGGCGCCGGCTCACCGCACCAGGCGGCGGCGGGCGAGCACGAAGAACAGTGCGGTGATGGCGGCCAGCACGGCCACGTGCAGCGCCAGCGTACGCCCCGCCCCCACGCCGACGGCCTGCTGCGCGATCTGCGCCAGATGATACGCCGGCCATGCGGGCGCCAGCGTCTGAAGGATCGTCGGCAGCATCGCCAGCGGCACCCACAGGCCCGACAGGAACGCCATCGGCAGGTAGATGAGGTTGATCAGCGCCGGCGCGCCGCGGCCGCCGACCAGCGTACCCAGCCACAGGCCCAGCGCGCTGAAGGGCAACACGCCGACCAGGCACGTCGCCGCCCACGCGGCCCATTGCGCGGCCGACAGCTGCACGTGTGCCACGCCGGCCGCGAGCGCGGCGAGCAGCAGCAGGATGATCGCGGCGAACAGCAGCGCCATGGCCATCTTCGCGACGAGGTACGCGCCCGGCGGCATCGGCTGCGCGCGCTTGAGCGTCAGCAGGCCCTGCTCGCGGTCCATCGCGACAGTCACGCCGAAACCGAACAGCGCCACGCCGATCACGCCGAACACGCCATAGCCGGCCAGCATGTAGTGCGCAGCGACCGGTCCGCCCTTGCCGCCGAGCAGCACGCCGAACAGCAGGTAGAACACGGGCGGGAACAGCAGGCAGGGCAGCGAGAACGACGGTGTGCGCAGCAGGCGGAGGAATTCGTAGCGCGCTTCCAGCAGGTAGGCGCGCGTGGACGAGAACGGAACGGTGGCGACGGTGTCCATCAGGCGGCTTCCTTCTGCGTATCGCGGGTGAGGGCAAGGAAGGCTTCGGCCAGGCCGGCACGCTGCACCTCCAGGTCGGACAGCGCGGCATCTTCATGCAGCAGGCGCCGCACTACGGATTCGGCGGCGTCGGCGACGATGTCCAGGCGCGCGCCGTCGCGTTGCGCCAGCTGCACGCCCGGCCATGCCTGCACGCGCTCGGCCGGCAGCGCGCTGGTGCAGCGGATGCGGCGCTGGGACACATGGGCCCGGACCTGCGCGACGGTACCTTCCGCCACGATGCGCCCGTGGTTCACCACCACGACCCGATCGGCGAGGGCTTCGGCTTCTTCCAGGTAGTGGGTGGTCAACAAAACCGCGCACCCCTGCGAGCGCAGTTCGCGGATCGCCTTCCACAAGGTCTGGCGCGCATCGATGTCCAGCCCGGTCGTGGGCTCGTCGAGGAACAGCAGCGCCGGCCGCCCGCAGACCGCGAGGGCGAACTGCACGCGCCGCTGCTGGCCGCCGGAGAGCTGGCCGTAGCGACGCGCCATCAGGCCGTCCAGTCCGGCCAGCGCGACCAGGTCGGCGACGCTGCGGGGCTGCGGGTAGTACGCCCGCGTGAGGTCGAGCAATTCGCGGACCTTCAGCGTGTCGGGTACCGCCGCGGCCTGCAGCATCACGCCGGTACGCCGGCGTGCCGCCAGGTCCTGCGGCGGCAGGCCGAACAGGTCCGCCGTGCCGGCATCGGGCCGCTGCAGACCCAGCAGCAGGCTGATGGCGGTGCTTTTGCCTGCCCCGTTCGGACCGAGCAGCGCCAACACCTGGCCGGCGGGCAGCGCCAGGTCCAGGCCGTCCAGCGCCAGCGTCCTGCCGTAGTGGTGGCGCACGCCGCGCAGGCGGGCCAGGGGAAGGGACATCGTGCTTGCCACGTTCATGCGACGGTCTCGTCGGAGGGTGCGGCCATCGTGCCGCGGCATCGTCGCCGTGATGAGTGCAGGCCCTCAGGCGAATCAGGTGACAGGTGTCACTGGGATGCCACCGTCCATTGCCCCACGATGCATCCCGTGGAAGGCCCGGACCGGCCATCCCGGCACGAAGTGACTTCCGGCAACTAGGCTTCCGTTACCCTTGCTGGTCACACTTCCCCGCATTCACCGTCTGGATACGCATGAATACCTCTGCCGACCTGCTGAAGGAACTCCGCATCGATCGCAAGGCGCCGCCGCCGGAGCCCCGGTCGCGCCGCGGCCTGTGGATCACGCTGGGCGTGGTCGTCGCGCTGCTGGTGCTCGCCGCCGCGGGCTGGGCCATGTTCGGCCGCGAGAAGCCGCTGGAAGTGCGCACCGCGTCCACCGTGGCACTGGGCAACAACGCCGCATCCGCCTCGGTGCTGGATGCATCGGGTTACGTCGTCGCGCGCCGCATGGCGACCGTCTCCGCCAAGGTCACCGGCAAGGTGCAGGAAGTCCTCATCGAGGAAGGCATGCGCGTGGAAGCGGGCCAGGTGCTGGCGCGACTGGAACCGATCGACGCCGATGCCGACCGCGCCCTGTCGCAGAGCCAGTTGCAGGCCGCGCGCAGCCAGACCGGCGGCGTGCAGGCGCAGCTGGTCGAAGCGGAAGCGAACGCGCGCCGCCTCTCGTCGCTCGTCGCCCAGCAACTCGTGTCGAAGGCGCAGTACGACCAGGCCGTCGCGCAGCGCGACCTGCTGCGCGCGCAGCTGCTGACCGCGCAGCGCAACGAACGCACGGCCGCCGACCGGCTGAAGATCGCCGACATCGGCCTGGACAACACCATCGTGCGCGCGCCGTTCGCCGGCGTGGTGATCGCCAAGGCCGCGCAGCCGGGCGAAATTGTCTCGCCGCTGTCGGCGGGCGGCGGCTTCACGCGCACTGGCATCGGCACCATCGTCGACATGGAGTCGCTGGAAGTGGAAGTGGAGGTCAACGAGTCCTTCATCGGCCGCGTGCAGCCGAAGATGCCGATCCAGGCCACGTTGAACGCCTACCCGGACTGGCAGATTCCCGGCGAAGTGRTCGCCATCATTCCCACCGCCGACCGCAGCAAGGCGACGGTCAAGGTGCGCGTGGCGCTGAGCGTGAAGGACCCGCGCATCGTGCCGGACATGGGCGTGCGCGTGAGTTTCCTGGAAGCCGCCAAACCCCAGCAGGCCGAACAGCCCAAGGGCGTGCGCGTTCCCGGCGCCGCCGTGGTCGAGCGCGAGGGCGCACAGGTGACCTTCGTGGTCGGCGACGACGACACCGTGCAGCAGCGCAGCCTGAAGGTCGCCGGCAAGCTGGGCGACGACGTCCACGTCACCGACGGACTGCAGGCTGGCGAGACCATCGTGCTGGACCCGCCTGCCGAACTGAAGGACGGCGCCAAGGTCGTGCTGGCCGAAGACGCCAAATAGACGATCCGCTGCGTGAGGATCTTCCTCTCGCGGCGAATCACCGGAGTATCCGCGCCGACCCAACGGCGCGTGTCGATCCCGGACGACGCCATCCGTCGTCCTGACGGACGGACCGTGTCCATCGAGGACCGGATCCGCCCTGTTCGAACCGCAGCATCGCCGTTCGCCTTCCCGCCTCCAACAAGGACCTTGCCGATGTCTTCCCTGGTTTCCATCCGCAACCTCACCAAGACCTACCAGCGGGGCCCCGAGAAGGTGCAGGTGCTGCACGGCATCGACCTGGACATTCCGCACGGCGACTTCGTCGCGCTGATGGGTCCGTCCGGTTCGGGCAAGACCACGCTGCTCAACCTGATCGGCGGTCTGGACACGCCCAGCGGCGGCGAGATCGAGATCGAAGGCCAGCGCATCGACCGCATGAACGACGGACAGCTCGCGCACTGGCGCAGCTCGCATGTCGGCTTCGTCTTCCAGTTCTACAACCTGATGCCGACGCTCACCGCGCAGCGCAACGTGGAGTTGCCGCTGCTGCTGACCAAGCTGGGCGGGGCGCTACGCAAGCGCAATGCGGAGATCGCACTGCAACTTGTCGGCCTGGCCGACCGCAAGTCGCACCGCCCGAACGAGCTCTCCGGTGGCCAGCAGCAGCGCGTGGCCATCGCGCGCGCCATTGTGTCCGATCCGACCTTCCTGATCTGCGACGAACCCACGGGCGACCTCGACCGCCAGTCGGCCGAGGACATTCTCAACCTGCTGCAGATGCTCAACCGCGAACACGGCAAGACCATCATCATGGTCACGCACGATCCGAAGGCGGCCGAGTACGCCACCCACACCATCCACCTGGACAAGGGCGAGCTGGCCGACGCTCCGGCCGGCGCGCACTGACCGGAGGCGGCCATGAAATATTTCTCGCTGATATGGTCGGCGCTGTTCCGCAGCAAGACGCGGACACTGCTGACCCTGCTCTCGGTGGTCGCGGCGTTCCTCCTGTTCGGCCTGCTGGATTCGGTGCGCGTGGCGTTCAACTCCGGCGGCAGCGTGGCCGGTGCGGATCGCCTGGTCGTCGCCTCGCGGCTGTCGATCACGCAGATGCTGCCGTACAGCCTGTCGGCCCGCATCGACGCCACGCCGGGCGTGAAGAAGAGCGCCTACGCGGCGTGGTTCGGCGGCATCTACAAGGACCCGAAGAACTTCTTCCCGAACTTCTCGGTCGGCCCCGGCTACCTGGACATGTATCCGGAATACATCATCGACCCGGCGCAGGTGAAAGCCTGGGAAGCCGACCGCACCGGTGCCATCGTGGGCGAGAACCTCGCCAAGCGCTTCGGATGGAAGGTCGGCGACACCATCCCGCTGCAGGCGACGATCTTCCCGCAGAAGGACGGCAGCAACGCGTGGCCGCTGACGTTGCGCGGCACGTTCAAGCTCGCCGACAGCAAGCGCAAGGGCGAAGAGAACCAGTTGCTGTTCCACTGGAAGTACTTCGATGAGGCCAACCAGTACGTCAAGGGCCAGATCGGCTGGTACATGGTGAAGCTGGACAACGTGAACCACGCGACGCGCGTGGCCAATGCGATCGATGCCATCTCGGCCAATTCGGCGCACGAGACCAAGACGCAGACCGAGCAGGCCTTCAACCAGTCCTTCGCCAAGCAGTTCGCCGACATCGGACTGATCGTCACCGCGATCATGGCGGCGGTGTTCTTCACCCTGCTGCTGCTGACCGGCAACACGATGGCGCAGGCGGTGCGCGAACGCGTCCCGRAGCTGGCCGTGCTGAAGACACTGGGCTTCACCAACGGCACCGTGCTGGTACTGGTGCTGGTGGAGTCGGTCCTGCTGATCGTGCTGGGCGGCGTGCTGGGCATGGCGATCGCCTCGGCGCTGATCCCGGTGGTCAGCGGTGCCAGCAACGGCATGATCGCGCTGCCCACCATCCCGGCCCAGACCTGGGCCGTCGGCCTGGGGCTGATGGTCGCGATCGGGCTCATCGTCGGCGCCTTGCCCGCGACGCGTGCGATGCGTTTGAAGATCGTCGATGCACTGGCCGGCCGCTGACAGGAGACATGACATGAAGAAGCAATGGTTGGGCAACCTCATCTCCATCGTGGCGCTGGTCGTCGGCCTGGGCGTGTGGGTCGTGCTGCCGTGGTTCGCGGTGCTCGGCATCGCCGTGGCGCTGGTACTGTGGCTGTTTCTCACCCGCAGCGGACGGCTGTCGCTGGAGGCCGCGAAGATCGGCATCGCCAGCCTGCCGCAGCGCTGGGGCGCGTCCTCGGTGATCGTGGTCGGCATTGCCGGCGTGGTGGGCGTGCTGGTGGCGATGTTGGCGATGGGCGAAGGCTTTTCGGCCACGCTGAAGCAGACCGGCGGCGAGGACACCGCCATCGTGCTGCGGGGCGGGTCGCAGGCGGAGACCAACTCGGTCATCAGTCGCGACCAGGTGCCGCTGATCTCCACGCTGGCCGGTGTCGCCAAGGGCAAGGACGGCCGTGCGCTGCTGTCGCCGGAACTGTCGCAGATCGTCAACCTGCCCACGGCGAGCACCGGCGAAGACGCCAACGCGCAGTTCCGTGGCGTCAGCGAGGCGGCGTGGTCGATACGTCCGCAGGTGAAGCTGGTCGAGGGCCGCAAGTTCAACGTCGGCGTGCGCGAGATCGTGGTCGGCCAGGGTGCGAAGGGCCAGTACCGCGGCCTCGACGTCGGCAAGACGCTGAAGCTGGGCAACCAGGAGTGGACGGTGGTCGGCGTGTTCGCCTCCGGCGACGCGCATGATTCGGAACTGTGGACCGATATCGACACACTGTCGTCGGCCTACGATCGCCGCGCCTACCAGTCGGTGACGGTGCGCACCGAAGGCAAGGCCGGCTTCGACCAGTTCAAGCAGGCCATGGAGAACGACCCGCGCCTGAAACTGGATGTACTGACCACGCGCGACTACTACACCAAGCAATCCACCGGCCTGAACACGCTGATCAAGGTGCTCGGCACCGTCATCGGCACCATCATGGCCATCGGTGCCGTGTTCGGTGCGCTCAATACCATGTACGCCGCCGTCGCCGGTCGAGCGCGCGAAATCGCCACGATGCGTGCGATCGGCTTCCGTGGGCTGCCGGTGGTGATGGCGGTGATGCTGGAAACCATGCTGCTGGCGCTGCTCGGCGGCGTGCTGGGCGGACTGATCGCATGGGGAGTGTTCAACGGCTACAGCGTGGCCACGCTGGGCAGCAACTTCAGCCAGGTGGTGTTCCAGTTCAAGGTCACGCCGGAACTGCTGTGGAGTGGCCTGAAGTGGGCGCTCGGCATCGGTCTGGTCGGCGGGCTGTTTCCTGCACTGCGCGCGGCGCGACTGCCGATCACGCAGGCATTGCGCGCGATCTGAGGCGGGTGACGGGGCGCCGGCGCTGGCCGGCGCTCTCCGCCGTCAGGGATCAATCCATCCGCGCGACACGGCAGCAGCCAAGTCGGCCGGTGTATCCACATCGAGCAACAGATCCGGCGCATCGCACGCGATCACGCCCACGCCCGCCGCGTTCAGCACGTCGCGCAGTCCGCGATCGCCCTGCAGGCTCCTGGCGGCGCGCAGCATCGGGGCGGCGATGATCGCGGGGATGCCGACGCGATCGCCGAAGCGCGTCGCGGCCGATCCCGACGGCGCGCGATGCGAGGCTTCGCGCAGTGCATGGAGGTGCGCGAGTTCGAGTGCGGGCTGGTCGCATGTGAGGAACAGCGTCGCATGGGGATGCGCGGCAAGTGCATCCGCGGCCACGCGAACGCTCCTTGCCAGACCCTCGTCCCAGTGCGCATTGGCCACGCACGCCACCGGCAGGTCGCTGACGCACGCCGCGATGTCGCCGGCATGCGCACCGACGACGACCAGCACGCGCGAGGCGCCGGAGGCGAGCGCCAGTCGTGCCGCACGATGCACCAGCGTTTCACCCTCGCGCGTCAACAATTGCTTCGGCCGGCCCAGGCGCGCACTGCCTCCCGCGGCCAGCACGACCGCCGCATGCGGCGCGCTCATGCAGGCTCGCCGTGATGCCAGGCCTGCAACTGCGCAGCGATACTCAGGGCGATCGCTTCAGGCCCCTGCCCGCCCAGTTTCAATCCGATCGGCGACCGCAGGCGCGGCGCCAGCAGGGCGTGCAGATGTGCGGGAAGCACTCGCAGCAGATCCTCGCGCCGCCGGACCGGGCCCAGCAGGCCGATGAAGGGAATCCGGGTGCCGGCCAGCGCCGCCAGGGCTTCGCGGTCGTGTTCGAAATGATGGTGCATTACCAGCGCGGCATCGGGCGCGGGCTCCAGCGCGGCGAGCGCGTCGTCCGGCGACAGGATGTGCCACCTATCGGCGATCTCGTCGGCGGGAATCCAGCGCGCGCGGCGCTCCACTACGGTGACATGCCAGCCCAGCTGGCGCATCACCGTCACCAGCATGCGCGTTTCCGGGCCGGCGCCGAAGATCGCCACGCGTGGCGGGGGCGGCACGGTCACGTCGCCGGCGATGTCCGCATGCGCGGCAGGTGCCACGGGTAGCGTCCACCGCCGGTGTGTGTCGCCGGCCTGGGCCAGCACGTCGCCCTCGGCAGCAACACGCAGCGTCAGCGGGCCTGCGCCCTGCCACCACGCCTGCACCACCTGCGACCATCCCGGCAGGCGATCCAGCGGCAGCAGGGCCAGATGCAGGCGACCGCGACAGCCGACGGCCGACCCGGCGAAGAGGTCCTCGTCGTCGCGCGTGTCGATGTCCATCGCATCGAGATGGCCCTCGGCAACCGCATGGCGCGCACGACGCGCGATCTCCGGCTCCAGGCAGCCGCCGCTCAACCAGCCGGTCTGTGCATCGTCCGCAGCGAACGCGGCCATCGCACCCTGCCGCACGTAGGTCGAGCCTTCCGTGGCGATGACCACGACCAGCGCACTGCCGTCGCCGGCCTCGCTGGCGCGCGCGGATACTTCCAGAGGATGGCGATGGACCGACATGCTCACCACGATGGCGCAAGCACGGGGGCGAAGGCAACGGTCCGCGCGCCGGCAAGGGCATCGGGCAAGCATGCCGCAGGATCGTGCAAGCCGCCGCGCACGCTTTCACTGGCACGCTACGGAGGCACGGAGTATCGTCGCCGAGTCCCACGCCGCCGCCAGGGAGTGACCATGAAGTTGAACGTCAACGGGTCGGAGCGCGAAGTCGACGCCTCCGATGACATGCCGCTGCTCTGGGTCCTGCGCGACCTGATGGGCCTKACCGGCACCAAGTTCGGTTGCGGCATCGCSCAGTGCGGYGCCTGYACCGTGCACGTCGATGGCTCGCCCCTGCGCGCCTGCGTGACGCCCGCGTCGGCGGTCGCCGGCAAGAAGATCACCACCATCGAAGGGCTGTCGGCCGATGGATCCCACCCCGTGCAGAAGGCGTGGGCGGAACTCGACGTGGTGCAGTGCGGCTACTGCCAGTCSGGCCAGATCATGTCGGCGGCGGCGCTGCTCGCCGTGGTTCCCACGCCGACCGACAGCGACATCGACCACGCACTGTCCGGCAACCTCTGCCGCTGCGGCACCTACCAGCGCATCCGCGCCGCCGTGCACCGCGCCGCCGAGCTGGGCAAGGAAGCGTGACCCCATCCCGCCGCGGCAGGCGATGCCGTGGTCCCGATCCGATGTTCGACGGAGGTCGTGTCCGTGAACCTTGAACTGAAATCCTCGCGCCGCGGCTTCCTGCGCTCCACCGCGCTCGTCGGCGGCGGCCTGATCGTCGCCATTGCCGTGCCCGGCGCCCGCCGCTTCGCGTGGGCACAGGAAGCGCAACCCGCCGCCGCGGCCGCCTTCGCGCCGAACGCGTTCCTGCGCATCGCCGCGGATGATTCGATCACCGTGCTGCTCGCGCATGCCGAAATGGGCCAGGGCATCTGGACCACGCTGCCGATGCTGATCGCCGAAGAACTGGATGCCGACTGGTCGAAGATCCGCGTCGAACACGGTCCCGCCGACAAGGCCTACACCAGCCCGGTGTTCGGCATGCAGGGCACCGGCGGCTCGACCACGACGTGGTCCGAATTCGACCGCTACCGCCAGGCCGGCGCCGTCGCGCGCACCCTGTTGCTGCAGGCCGCAGCGGCACGCCTCGACGTGCCGCTCACCGACCTGCGCACCGAGAATGGCGCAGTGGTCTCGGGCACGCAGCGGCTGCGCTACGGCGAACTCGCCGATGCCGCCGGCAAACTGCCACCGCCCGACCCGAAGACGCTGACGCTGCGCGACCCCAAGGACTGGAAGCTGATCGGCAAGGCGACCAAGCGCCTGGATACGCCGGAGAAGATCACCGGCAAGGCCGTGTTCGGCATGGACGTCCAGTTCGAAGGCATGCTGACGGCGGTCGTGCTGCGCTCGCCGGTGTTCGGCGGCCAGGTGAAGTCGTTCGACGCCACCGCGGCGCGTGCCGTGCCCGGCGTGCGCGACGTGGTGCAGGTGCCCAGCGGCGTGGCCGTGGTCGCCGAGCATTTCTGGGCAGCCAAGCTCGGCCGCGATGCGCTGCAGGTGGTGTGGGAGGCCGGCGAAGGCGCCAAGCTCGACAGCGCCACGCTGCGCCAGCAGTTCTCGCAACTGGCGACCGAGGACGGCCCGACCGCCGTACGCGCGGGCGATGTCGTGGCCGGCCTCGGCAAGGCCGCCAAGACCGTCGAGGCCGAATATGCCGTTCCATACCTCGCGCACGCGGCGATGGAACCGCTGAACTGCACCGTCAAGATCGGCGACGACGGGTGCGACATCTGGTGCGGCACGCAGTTCCCCACGCTGGACCAGAACAGCACCGCGAAGATCCTCGGCATGCCGCCGGAGAAGATCCGCATCCACACGCCGTTCCTCGGCGGCGGTTTCGGTCGACGCGCCACGCCGGACTCGGACGTCGTGTCGGAAGCCGTGCACGTGGCCAGGGCCGCGAAGGCGCCGGTCAAGACGGTATGGACGCGCGAGGACGATACGCGCGGCGGCTACTACCGCTCGGCGTTCGTCGAGAAGATCAAGGTCGGCCTGGGCGAAGACGGCCTGCCGACGGCGTGGCACCAGGTGATGGTGGGCCAGTCGATCATGGCCGGCACGTTCATGGAAGCCATGATGGTCAAGGACGGCATCGACGCCACCTCGACCGAAGGCGTGGCGAACTCGCCTTATGTGCTGGGCACGCCGGCGCACCGTGTCGACCTGCATTCGCCCAGGACCGGCATTCCCGTGTTGTGGTGGCGCTCGGTGGGGCACAGCGTCAACGGTTTCGTGATGGAGAGCTTCGTCGACGAACTGGCGCATGCCGCCGGCAAGGATCCCGTCGAGTACCGCCGCGCGCTGCTGAAGGACCATCCACGTCATCTTGCGGCGCTGAACCTGGCCGCCGAGAAGGCCGGCTGGTCCTCGCCCGCCGCGCAGGGACGCGGACGCGGCGTCGCCGTGCACGAGTCCTTCGGCAGCTACGTCGCGCAGGTCGCCGAAGTCTCCGTCGAGGACGGCCAGGTCCGCGTGCACCGCGTGGTCTGCGCGATCGATTGCGGCGTGGCGGTGAATCCCGGCGCCGTCGCGGCGCAGATGGAATCCGGCATCGTCTTCGGCCTGGGTGCGGCGCTGCATGGCGCGCTGACGTTGAAGGAGGGCCAGGTGCGGGAATCGAACTACCACGACTACCGGGTGTTGCGCCTGCACGAAATGCCGAAGGTCGAAGTCCACATCGTGCCGAGCACCGACAAGATGGGCGGCGTGGGCGAGCCCGGCACGCCGCCGATCGCGCCGGCCGTGGCCAACGCCGTGTTCGCGCTCACCGGTCAACGGTTGCGCGAGTTGCCGCTGCGCCTGCCGACGCCCGCCTCCTCCACGCCCACTGCCTGAGGCCTGCCATGCGCATCCTGATGATGTCGTTGACCGTCCTTTTGCTCGTCGCGTGCAAGCCGCGTGTCAGCGAGGAACAGAAGGCACAGGCGCTGACCGCCTTCGCTACCGTGGAAAAGGTGTTCCAGCACCCCCGTTGCAGCAACTGCCATATCCCGGGCGATGCGCCCCTGCAGTTCGATACGCAGACGCCGCATGCGATGAACGTCGCACGCGGACCGGAGGGCAAGGGCGCGCCCGGCCTGCCGTGCTCGACCTGCCATGCGGAACAGAACGCACCGGCGAGCTACGGCCCGCACGCACCGCCGGGGGCGCCGCACTGGCAGCTGCCGCCGCCCGACCACAAGATGGCGTGGATCGGCCTGCCGGCCGACCAGCTGTGCGCGATGATCCAGGACAAGAAGCGCAACGGTGGCCGCGACTTCGATGCGCTGGTCAAGCACGTGGCGGAAGACAAGCTGGTGTTGTGGGGCTGGAATCCCGGCGGCGAGCGCGCGCCGGTGCCGGTGCCGCACGATCAGTTCGTCGCCGCGTTCAAGACGTGGACGGCCGCAGGGGGTCCTTGCCCGGCGCCTGCGGCGAGGACGCCCGGCTGAATCAACGCCCCGGTGCGGTCGCCACGACCGCATCGCGGCGACGTGCGCGCCACAGGCCATCGGTCGCGAAGATCAACAGTCCCGTCCAGATGGCCGCGAACCCGATCGCGCGTTCGATCCCGAAGGATTCTCGGAACACCAGCACGCCCAGCAGCAGCTGGATGCTCGGCGCGATGTACTGCAGCAGCCCCACCAGCGACAGCGGAATGCGCCGCACGCCGTAGGCGAAGCCGATCAGCGGTACCGCCGAAACCACGCCGCCGAACACCAGCAACAGGTCATTCTTCCAGCCGTAGCCGCTGACGAAACCGCCACCGTGCCCGGTCTCGCTCCAGACCACGTAAGCCAGCGCGGGCAGGAACAGGTACAGGCTTTCGACCCCCAGCCCGGCGACCGGATCGACCGCGACCAGCTTGCGAACCAGGCCATAAACGCCGAACGAGAACGCCAGCCCCAGCGCGATCCAGGGCGGCGCGCCGGCCTGCAGCGTCAGCCACGCGACGCCCAGCAGCGCGAAACCCACCGCGACCCATTGCGCCGGCGAGAGGCGTTCGCGCAGCACCAGCACGCCCAGCACCACGTTGATCAGTGGGTTGATGAAGTAGCCCAGGCTGGTTTCGACCACGTGGCCGGCGTTGACCGCCCAGATGTACAGGCCCCAGTTGAATGCGATCAGCAGGCTGCTGATGCCGAGCAACGGCACGGCGCGCGGCTGCGCGCGCACCTGCTGYCACCAGCGACGTCCGTTCTTCAGCAGCAGCCAGCCGAGCACCAGCACGGCGCTCCACACGATGCGGTGCGCGATGATCTGGAACGACGGCACTGCCTTCAACAGGTGCCAGTACAGTGGCACCACGCCCCAGATCAGGAACGTGCCGGCGGTGATCGCCAGGCCCTTGCGATCGATCGGCGCGGCGCTCATTTCGCCTGCCGCGCGCGCGCCAGCGTGATGACCACCACGCCGGCCAGGATCACCGCCATCGCGCCCAAGTCGTGCGCCGTGAACGTCTCGCCGGCGATGAACGCACCCAAGGCGACCGCGATCACCGGATTGACGTAGGCGTAGCTGCCCACCAGTACCGGGCGCGCATGGTGCAGCAGCCAGACGTACGCGGTGAACGCGACGATCGAACCGAACACCGCCAGATACGCGACCGCCAGGCCACCGCCGAGCGTCCAGTCCCCGGTATCGAAGCGCTCGCCGTGCAGCAGGCCTGCGGCCACCAGCATCACGCCTGCGGCGAGCATCTGCGCTGCGGCCGTCATGAACGGCGACGGCAGGTCGCGGCCGCGCGACCAGATGGAGCCGTAGGCCCAGGCGATCGGCGCGACCAGCAACAGCACCAGCCCCACCGGCGAACCGGTCAGCGAGCTGCCGGCGTTGAGCCACACGACGCCGGCGAATCCCACGACGATGCCCAGCCACTCGCCCTTCGTCGGATGCTGGCCGCGCATCGCGCCGAACAGGCCCATCCACAACGGCATCGACGCCACCGCCACGGCCGCCAGGCCGGACGACACGGTCTGCTCGGCCAGCACCACCATGCCGTTGCCCATCAACAGCAGCAGCGCACCCATCACCAGCAGGTTCTTCCATTGCGCGCGCGTCGGYGGCGCGACACCACGCCAGCGCAGGAACAGGAACATCACCATCCCGGCCGCGACGAAACGGCTGCCCGACACCATCAGCAGCGGCGGAAAGCCACCTTCCAGCGCGAAGCGGATGCCGAGGTAGGTCGAACCCCACACCACATRGACGATGGCCAGGGCGATAGCGACAGCAAGACCGCCACGCGCGGGCGCGGCGGCGGGAACGGACGAAGTCATGGGGGAACCATGGGAAATGCGGCGTGGTGCAATTCTAGGCCAGTCGCTGTCACGCAACAGGCCGAAAGCGCCCTCGGGTCGTTGAAACCTTTCCGGACTGCCTTGAATTCCGTTCAAGTCTCGACCCGGAAACCTGTAG
>NZ_JBGFFG010000045.1:0-13683 GCF_056175765.1 Pseudoxanthomonas sp. LjRoot204_2
GTGCCGCGCAGTTGTCCTCGCCCCTGCGTATCGGGCAGCGCGAACCATGCGCCGTCACCGTCGCCCACCGCCTTCTGCAGATCCCGACCTTCCGCCATCACCGCGACGGTGGCCGCGATGTGCAGCGCGTACGCCGCGCCGAGGAAGCCATCCAGCGCGTCCTGCCGCGACTCGAAGGCCGACTCCAGCAGCGCGGGGGGCAGCTGCCACCAGAGGCTGGTGGTATGCATCTCCTGGTCGGGCAGGTTCACCGGGCCGTAGCCGATGTTCTCGTGCGTGTAGTAACGGATCTTCTTGTAGCCGGCCACGCGGCGCACCACATGCACCTCGCCGTGGTGGCACGTACCCTGCCCGGCGATGACGCCATCGAACCGCTCAAGCACCTTCAGCTTGGTGTAGTCGATCGCGTCGGTGTAGTAGTCCACCTGCGTGCGGGTGACATAGGCCTTGCGGCCCTCCCAATCCAGACGTTCCACCTGGTACGGCGCGGACTGGATCATGTGGATTGCCCCCTCGTACAGCGTCAGCGGCGCGGCACTGAAATCCACCTCGGCGATGATCACCTGGCGCCCGTCGGTACGATCCACCACCACGAAGTTGCCGTCCGCCACCGAACGCAGGCTGACCGCGTTGGCCGGATAGCTGTCGGCGATCCACTCGTAGCGGTCGCCTTCGCGGTGTACCACGCTGTCTTCGTCGAGCAGTTGCAGGAACGGCGACGGATCGACCGGGCCGAACGGCTCGCCGGCGAGGAACGGCAGCTCGAACGCGGCGCAGCGCACATGGTCCAGCAGGATCATCGGCTGGTCCGGCGCGATGCGTGCGTGCTCCGGCGGGCTGTCGGCGAAGAACTCCGGATGCCGCACCACGTACTGGTCCAGCGGCTGCGAACTGGCGACGAGGATGCCCAGCGATGCCTGCTGCCGTCGCCCGGCCCGGCCGAAGCGCTGCCAGGTCGCCGCGATGGAACCGGGATAACCGTTCAGCACCACCGCATCGAGGCTGCCGATATCCACCCCCAGTTCCAGCGCCGACGTCGAGACGATCCCGTCCACGCGCCCGTCGCGCATCGCGCGCTCCGCCTCGCGCCGTTCGGTCGGCAGGTATCCGCCGCGATACGCGCGGATGCGCGCCGGCAGCCGCGGATCGCTGTCGAACACGTCCTTCAGGTACTTGGTGAGCACTTCGACCATGGTGCGCGACTGCGCGAACACCAGTGTCTTCAGACCCGCCTTGATCGCCAGCCGCGCGATGCGGTTGCTCTGCGAGCGCGCCGACGCGCGCAGGCCCAGGTCGGGATTGACCACCGGCGGATTCCACAGCAGCACGTGCTTTTCGCCCGTCGGCGCGCCGGACTCGGTGATGGCATGCACCGGCAGTTCCAGCAACGCTTCCGCGTGCGCCTGCGGATTGCCGATGGTGGCCGAGCACACGATGAACTGAGGCGTGGCCCCGTAGAAGGCGCACACGCGCTTCAGGCGCCGCAGCACGTTCGCCACATGGCTGCCGAACACGCCGCGATACATATGCACCTCGTCGATCACCACGTAGCGAAGGTTCTCGAAGAACTGCGCCCATTTCGTGTGATGGGGCAGGATGGCCTGGTGCAGCATGTCGGGGTTGCTGACCACGATGTCGCCATGCAGGCGGATCGCCTGCCGTGCATCACCCGGCGTATCGCCATCGAAGGTGAAGGCCTTCAGGCCCAGGTCGCCGGCGCGGCTGAGGTCGAGCAACTCGGCCACCTGGTCCTGCGCCAGCGCCTTGGTCGGAAACAGGTACAGCGCCTTGCCCCGGCGCGACAGCGCCGACGCCACCACCGGCATCGTGTAGCACAGCGATTTGCCGGAAGCGGTCGGGGTGACGATGGCCAGATGATCGCCGGCCTGCGCCTGCCGCCATGCCTCGGCCTGGTGCGAATACAGCCGGTCGATGCCGCGCTGGCGCAAGGCGTCGGCCAATGCCGCCGGCACGTCGTCTGGCAGCGCTTCGTAACGCCCCTCGCGTGCAGGAATGACGAACTGCCCGGTGACGCGGTCGCGGTACTTGCCGGCGAGTCGCTCCGCCAGCGCACCGCCATCGGCGTGCACCGCAGGCAACAGGGCGGTCTCGTCGGCGTGGCGACGGATCAATGCGGTCTGTGCGGCCATGGCGGTCTCTCGGCAGGGGCCGCCATCTGACGCGCGGAGCGTCTCAGGCGCTGAGACTGACCGCCCGCTGATCGCGTCGATCGGCGTCAGCTTCGTGACCGGCCAACGAAGGTATTTCTCACCTGCGACTAACGCGGCGCGCGGTACCAGTTATCCATGCCAAGCGCCCGCCAGGAGCAGGAGACTTCCATGGACCGACCACTGTATCGCGCGCAGCTCGACCAGCTGCGGCAGACCACATGGCGAGGTACGGCCGCCGATGGCGATGCGTTCGCCGCCTTCACGGCCTACGACTATAGCCGCCGCCGGCGCCTGCACCCCGATGTCGCGTGGGAAGACGCCTGCCACGTCTATGCATTCGCCGCTTCCTCGCATGTCCAGTATGGCGGCGCGTTGGATCTCGATACCGAACTCGAACTCGAACACGACTGGGAACGGTTGCGCGGCGAGGCCGGCCCTGACTGGCCCGTGGCCAGGACCCTGCTGCGCGAGGCGTGGCGCTGGCTGGACCAGCACGGCGCGGTCACCGCCCGCGTGCACTGACCCACATGCCGTCCACGTCCGCACCGACGGACGGTCGGCCGTTCCGGTTGCACGTCCTCGTCTGATCAGAAGCAGGGGGCCACCACAACCGCGAACGCCGGCAGTACGCACGCATCTCACCGGGGACGGGGTCGCATCGTCTCACGCGGATATCGCGCAGGTCCGGAAGGCCGTCGCGATGGCCGTGGGCACAGAGGCCGATGCACGGACAAACCGCGCTTCATTCCATGGGATCGATACGCTGCCTTTCCGTGCGCCAGGGAGGGGACCCATGTCCCGTCGCGTTGATCCGTTTGCACATGCATGGAATGACGACGCCATGCCCTGCGCCGTGGTGGACATCCAGTCCGAACTGCGGTTCTGGGAACAAACCTATGCCTGCCAGCCCTTCCATCACCCGGGCACGCCCTTCCGGCATTACGTGCCGACGTTGAAATTCGCGTACGACAGCTATCTGCTGTCGCACCGGCGCTCACTGCAGCAACTGCTTCCCTTGCTGCCGGGGCGCTACGAGATGGCGCTCGCACGCAGCGTTCGCCTGGAATGGCCGGTCGCGGCGGCGGTCATCGCACGCGTCTGGGAGCGCCTCAATGCACCGCTCGAAGAAGACCCCCCGCTCTTCTCGCCGCTAGCCGCCGCATTGGAAGAACGCGCACTGATCAGCGACGCCATGCACCGTCGCTGACCAGCGCCGATGCAGCGCATTCACGCAGCACTGGCAAAGGTGAACGGAAATTCCCGCGCACGGTTAAATACGGGTTAAAACGGCCTTTATTTCACTTAAGCATCACCGCGACGAACAAAAAATCCTCTCGTCACCACCACATCGACACAGGGGATTCACCATGGCCAGCCTGCACCAGCGCAACGTCCAAGCCACTGCGCAGATCGTCGACATCGACGCCGAACTCGCCTACTGGAAAACGCGCCTCAACGAGGACACTTTCCAGGTGGTCGGCGCCACGGTCGGCGATCTGGAGAAGTGCCTGAAGATCGGCTACGACGCCTACCTGCTGCACCATCGGCAGGAGTTCGACGAGATTGCGCCTTCGCTGCGCGACCGCCTGCAGCGCCACTGCCCCGACACGCCGATCGGCTGGTATCGCGCGCAACCGATCATGCGCGCGGTGTGGCAGCGCCTGAAGCCTACGGCGGGCCACGTCTGAGATTGCCGGGCGCGCGCCTGCTTCCTCCCGGAGAGGATGTCAGGCGCGCAGTCCCAGCGCGTGTTCGATCGCGCCGAACAACGCCTGCACCTGTACCGGCTTGGCGACCGTGGCGCACTCGCGCCCATCCGGCGCCCTTCCCGGCTCCTGCAGCCGGATCACCGGGCCGTCGAAACCCGCCTCCTGCAGCACCGCCAGCACGTCCGCCGCGGACAGCAGCAGGATGTCGTCGTCGATGATCGCCAGTGCGGGCATGCCGTCGCGCGCGATCTGTTGCAACGCATTCGCACCGTCCGGTGCCATGACCGGGTCGTAACCCTGCGCGGCCAGCGCGTTGCCCAGCAGCGACAGGCGCGTGACATCGCCGTCGACCAGCAGGATCCGGCGCCCCGCGCCGTCGGCGAACGCCGCGTCTTCGCTGCCTGCCCATTCCTCGGTCGTGGGCGCGGGCAGGTGCAGTTCGAAGGACGTGCCCTTCCCCAGCGTACTGTTGACCTCGATGCGACCGCGCGCCGATTCGACGATGCGCTTGCACGACATCAGCCCCAAGCCCGTGCCGCCCGCCTTGGTGGTGAAGAAGGGCGTGAACAGTTGCTGGCGCGTCGCCTCATCCATGCCGGTGCCTTCATCGGACACGCGCACCACCACGTAGGGCTGGCCATCCGCCGCCACCGTCGGCGTCGCCGACAGCGTCAGCTGTCCGCCCCGTTCCGCCATCGCCTGGATCCCATTGAGGCACAGGTTGATCAGGCACTGCTGGAATTCGGTGTAGTTGCCTTCGATCAGCAGATCCTCCGGCGGCAGTTCCACCGTCAACCGGACCTGCCGCGACAGGCTTCCCTGCAACAGCAGCTGCACCGCGCTGAACAAGGCGGCCACGCTGATGGTTTCGCTGGCCTTGCGCGAGCCGCGGACGAACGACAGCATCGAATCCGCCATCTCGTGGCCGCGCTTGCCGCTCTCCGAGATCACCGCGCCCAGGCGCAGGATCTTCGGATCGTCGCTGTAGGTCGATAGCAGGTCCGGCACGATCAGCAGGGGCTGCAGGATGTTGCGCAGGTCATGGCTCAGGCCTGCCGCCAGCATCGCCAGGCAGTCCAGCCGTTGCGAGCGCATCAGTTCGCGCTCGGCGTGCTCGCGTTCGCGCTCGGTGCGCGCCTCGCGGATGGCGCGCGCCACCGCCGCCGGCAACCGCGCCGGCGTGTGCTTCAGCACGTAGTCGCTGGCGCCCTGCTGCAGCGCCTTGACCGCCGCCTCCTCGCCGATCGTGCCCGAGAAGAACACGAACGGCAGCCGCGCATCGTGCGCRCGCAGGATTTCAAGCGCCTGGTAGCCGGAGAACCCCGGCAGTTCCATGTCCGACAGCACCAGGTCGAAGGTTCCGCCAGCCAGCGCCGTGCGCATGTCGTCGGCGCCATCGACGCGCAGGAACTCGGCGTCGAGCCCCGCGTCCTGCAGCTGCTCGATCAGCAATTCGGCGTCCAGTTCCGAATCCTCGACCAGGAGGATGCGGACGCGGCCCAGCGGTGATCCACTCTGCGGCACGGCTCAGTCCAGGCTGGGGGTTTCGTTGATGACGGCCCAGAACGTGCCCAGCGTTTTAACCGCCTGGAAGAACTGGTCGATGTCCACCGGCTTGACCACGTAGGCGTTCACGCCCAGGTCCCAGCTGCGTGCCAGGTCGCTTTCCTCGCGCGAGGACGACAGGATGACCACCGGCAGCGCCTTCAGCTTCTCGTCGTTGCGGATTTGCTTGAGCACTTCCAGCCCGTCCATGCGCGGCATCTTGATGTCCAGCAGCAGCACCGACGGCATGCCTTCCTCACGGTTGGCGTGGGCGCCGCGCCGCAGCAGGTAGTCCATCGCTTCCACGCCGTCCTCGACGTGCACGATGGGGTTGGCCAGGTTGGCTTCGCGCAAGGCGTCGATCGCCATTTCAGCGTCGGCCAGGCTGTCTTCGGCCAGCAGGATGGTGCGGATGTCGCTCATGCGTCTCTCTCTCGGGAAGGCGGAGCGTCGAGCGCTGCCGGAAGGGTGAAGAAGAACGTGGCGCCCTGGTCGGGGGCGGCCTCGGCCCAGATGCGGCCGCCGTGGCGGCTCAGCACGCGGCGCACGCTGGCCAGGCCGATGCCGGTGCCGCTGAATTCGCTCGCCTTGTGCAGGCGCTGGAACACGCCGAACAGCTTGTCCGCATAGGCCATGTCGAAGCCGGCACCGTTGTCGCGCACGGTGAACAGATGGCTGCCGTCTTCCTGGTTGCGGTGCTCGACCTCGATGACCGCGCGCTCCCGCTGGCTGCTGTACTTAAGCGCGTTGCCCAGCAGGTTGCTCCAGACCTGGCGCATCATGTTCTCGTCGGCCAGCACGATGGGCAAGGGCGCGATGCGCCATTCCACGCGGTCTGCACGCCCTTCGTTGGCCTCGTTGGCATCCAGCATCGCGCGCGCCTCGGCGACCATCGACTGCATGTCCACCGCCTGCAGGCGCAGTGCGCTGCGACCCAGGCGCGAGTAGACCAGCAGGTCGTCGATCAACTGCGACATGCGGCGCGCCGAATCGCCGATCACGCTCAGGTAATGCCGGCTCTTGTCGTCGATGCCCTCTCCGAGGTGGCGGCCCAGCTTGTCGGAGAAACCCGCCACGTGCCGCAGCGGGGCACGCAGATCGTGCGAGACGGAGTAGCTGAAGGCTTCCAGCTCGCGGTTCACTTCCGACACCTGCTCCACCTTGCCCTCGAGCTGGCGGTTCAGGGCTGCGATTTCCTGCTGGGCGGTCTTCTGCAACGAAATGTCGCTGACCGTCATCAGCACGGCGTGATCGTCGGAGTCAGGCAGCGGCATGCGCCGCGCATTGAGAAGCACCGTGCGGCGCAACCCATCGGCGGTCTCCTGCTGCAGCTCGTAGTCCCACAGCTCGCGGCCGCGCGACAGCACGTCGTCCAGCCGCTGGCGCATCACCTTGTCCTGCCAGGCCGCACCCAGTTCGTCGAGCGTCCCGACCTTGCCGCCCTTCGGCACGCCATACAGCTCGGCGAAGGCGCTGTTATGCATCTGGATGTGCTGCTCGTCGTCCAACAGCACGATCGGTTCGCGCACCGTGTCCAGCACCACCAGCGCGCGCTGGCTGGCCTGCGCGGTCCGCTTTTCGGCCGCCAGCCGGCGCCCCACCTGCTTGCCCAGCGCCATCAGCACCAGCGAAAGCAACAGCAGCTGCGCGCCCAGCGCGATCATGCGGATCCATTCCATCCGGCGGCGCTGTTCGGTCGCGTCCTCACTGCGCGCCTTCAGCAGCGAGCGCTCGTCGTCCAGGATCTCGGTGAGCAGGCCACGAATGGGGAAACGCGTGGCCAGCGGCGCGACGACATTCGCCTTGTAAGCATCCGGCGCCTCGAGCAACTGGTCCACCACCTCGACCCTGGCGTTGACCAGTTCGCGCAGGCGGCCCACGCGCACCAGCTGTTCGGGGTTGTCCACGGTCAGGCGGGCCAGCGCATCGAACCGCTCGGGCAACGATGCGCGTCCGGCGACCAGGCGCTCGCGCGCCAGCGGGTGGTCGACGCCCAGCGCGATCAGCATGGCCGAGCTTTCCATCTCGCGGACGTCCAGCGCCAGCGCCAGCACGGTCGCCTCCACCTCGTGCGTGTGGATGAGGACGTCGGCGGCTTCCTGATTGGCGCGGGACAGGCGCTGCAGCAGGATGACCGGGACCACCACGATCAGCACGATCACCAGCCCCAACAGGGGCAGGCGGGATTTTTCCCACAGCGTGCGGGTGCGTGTTTCGTTCATGTTCCCCTGGCGTCGGCTGGACGCGTGAGGGCTGGTTACATGCCCGCGCGAACGTTGCAAAGATGCTAGCGCAGGGTTGTCACATTTGGAATCACATTGAGGCGTTCAGGAAGCGTCGGCAACATGAACGCGGTCGCGTCCCTCGTGCTTGGCGTCGTACAGCGCCAGGTCGGCACGACGCATCTGGTCGCGCAGCGATTCGCCCGGCAGGTGCCCTGCGATACCGGCGGAAAGCGTGGCGACGACACCGCCATGCGCCTTGCCGAATTCGCCGCGCAGGCGCTCGGCGAATGCGAGTGCCGAGTCGGCATCCTCGCCGTCCAGCAGGACCGCGAACTCCTCGCCCCCGATGCGGGCCGCGCAGCCATCGTCGCCGACCCGGGCCCGCATCAGGTCGCCCAGGCGCTGCAGCACGGCGTCGCCACCGTCGTGGCCATGGTCGTCGTTGATGCGCTTGAAGTAGTCGATATCCAGCACGATCACCGCAACCGGACGCCCGGCCGCCGTCGCCCGCGCATGCACGGCGATCGCCCGCTCGCTCCAGCCATTGCGGTTCAACAGCCCGGTCAGTTCGTCGGTATGCGCCTGTTGCACCAGCCGGCGCCGCATGCGCCATGCGGACACGGCAAAATCCGTACGGTAGCCGGCCAGCACCAGGCCGAACCCGATGGTGGTGAGCGTATACAGCCAGTACAGCGCACTGCCGGTGCCCGGCGCGCCGTACAGCACGATGCGCAGCTGCGCCATCACCACGATCAGCAGGGCCAGCGCGAGTACCGACATCGGCCGCACGGTCAATGCCATCAGCGCCAGCGGCAACAGCTGGAACAGGCCGGTACGCAGGGCCAGCTGCCCGGTGACGCCCGGCAGCGGCATGCTCATGACGATGCCCGTCAGCAGCGTGCCGCCCAGCACCAGGACGAGGCGGTGCTGCCACGCGTCCAGTCGGGCCACGCCGACGGCGCAGGCGGCCACGGCGACCGCCGCCAGCAGCTGCACCCAGAGGGGATATCCGATCGTGGGCGTCACGCCGGTGGCGTCGAACACCGCGATGATGGCCAACAGCACCGCCCCGCACAGCAGCACGCCGCTGACGATCGGGCGCGTGGCGCGCAACTGCGCCTGTGCCAGGTCCTCGCGCTCGGCCGCATCCAGCATCCGCGTCGAATCGCGCGACAGCAGCGCGCGCAGGCTGTGCATCAGGCCCGGCGCCGCCGCAGGTGCAGGGACAGCGCGGGCACGCATGCGCGGCTCCCGGGCGGAATCCGCATCGCCAAGCAATCGGCGCGCCGCGCCGACGGCGATGTCGTCGTCCTCCCCGGGTCGCCGGACGCCGCTCATGCGCGCTCCGCCTTCCGCGGGTGGTGATGGGCACGCCACCGACATGCAGTGTCGGTCATGACGGTATCGCGGGCGTGCCGTTGGCGGCGGTCATCCGCCGAACGCGGCGCGCAAGCGCGCTTCGTCGGGCTGCTCGATCACCCCCTTCTCGGTGACGATGGCGTCGATCAGTGCGGCCGGGGTGACGTCGAACACCGGATTCCACGCGGCCACGCCATCGGCCACGATGCGGGTGCCGCCGATGCCCAGCAGTTCGGCCGGGTCGCGCTCTTCGATATGGATCGCGTCGCCGTTCGGCGTGGCCATGTCGACCGTGGACGACGGCGCCACGACCATGAACTTCGCGCCGTGGTGGCGCGCGGCGATCGCCAGTTGGTAGGTGCCGATCTTGTTGGCGGTGTCGCCGTTGGCGCAGATGCGGTCCGCACCCACCACCACCCACTGCACGGCGCCGGTCTTCATCAGGTGCGAGGCCGCCGAGTCGGCGATCAGCGTGGCGGGAATGCCGTCCTGTTGCAGCTCCCACGCGGTCAGCCGCGCGCCCTGCTGCCAGGGCCGGGTCTCGCCGGCGTAGACCTTGCCGATGCGGCCCTGGGCCACGCCGGCGCGGATCACGCCCAGCGCGGTACCGAAGCCGGCCGTGGCCAGCGAACCCGTATTGCAGTGGGTCAACACGCCGCTGCCCTCCCCGATCAGCGCCGCGCCCAGCTCGCCCATGTGGCGGTTGGCGGCGAGGTCTTCCTCGGCGATGGCCAGCGCTTCCAGTTCCAGCACGCCGCGCCAGTCGCTGCCAGCGCTCTTCAAGGCCGCGCGCATGCGGGCCAGCGCCCAGGCCAGGTTCACGGCCGTAGGGCGGGCCGCGTTGAGGCGCTGCAGGGCGGGTTCCAGCTTCTCCATCGCCTCGGCCGGCGTGGCGGCCATCACCTTGCGGGAAGCCAGCACCACGCCCCAGGCAGCGGCAATGCCGATCGCGGGCGCACCGCGCACGGCCAGGTCGTGGATGGCCGCGGCCACCTCGTCGCTGGTGGTGCAGCTCAGGTACTCGACCACGAAGGGGAGCTTGCGCTGGTCCAGCAGTTCCAGCGCGCTCCCGGTCCAGCGGATCGGACGGATGCGGTCGTAGCGGGCGTAATCGATGGGGTCGGTCATGGGGCCATTGTACCGGCCCCTCCCCGTCTCTCCTCACACCTGCGGCATCACCAGCTGCGGAACTCGGCCCGGCAGCCGTCGGTCACCCAGACGCCGCGGGCATCCTGGCCCCAGGTGCGGCCTTCGATGCAGGCCGCATTGGACAGCTGACGGACCAGCTGCACGCGACCGCGGCCGTCGACGCCGCAGGTGCGCGTGCGGCCTTTCTCGGATTCGCAGCGGAAGGTCTGGCCATTGCCGTAGCCATTGCCGTAACCGTTGTCGTAGCCGCCGTTGTTCCAGCCGCCGCCATTCCAGCCATTACCGCGGCCGTACACCTCGAACTCGGCGCGGCAGCCGCGCGACACCCAGATCGCGTTGCGGTCCTGGCCCCAGCTGTAGCCTTCAGTGCAGCGCGCCTTGGACAACTGGCGGACCAGGCGCACGTCGCCACGGCCGTTGATGGCGCACGTACGCGAACGGCCGTCGTTGGACTCGCAGCGGATGCGCTGGGTGTTACCCGCATAGCCGCCACGACCGCTGGCGAACTCGGCGCGGCAGCCGCGGTCGACCCACACGCCGTCGCGCGTGCGGCCCCAGGTGCGGCCCTCTTCGCAGCGCGTCTTGGAAATCTGTCGCACGATCTGCACGCCACCACGCATATCCAGGCGGCACTCGCGGTAGCGGTTGTCGTTGGAGTCGCAGCGCACCACCTGGCCGCCGCCGTAATAGCGATCGTCGTACTGCGGTGCGGCCTTCGCCGCGACGGCGCCGAACAGTGCGACGGTGCCCAGCACCAGCGTTGCGATCAGGGAGCGTTCCATGGCGTGCGTCCTCGTGGGTGTTGGAACGCAATCTACGCAGCGATCATGAACGCGCGCCCACGTAATCGTTTGCAGTCGAAGCCGTGCCTGTGGCGTGTTTGGCTGGCTTTCAGCCGCGCGCGAAATCGAAGGCGACCACGTCCGCGATGCGCGGCGTATCGAGCATCGCCATCAGCAGCCGGTCCACGCCGAGCGCGACGCCCGCACAGGCCGGCATGCCATGCGCCAGCGCGGCAAGGAGGCCTTCGTCGAGGGCGGGCGCATCCTCGCCCCGTGCGCTGCGTGTCGCCACATCGCGTTCGAAGCGCAGGCGCTGCTCCGCCGCATCGGTGAGCTCGTGGTAGCCGTTGGCCAGCTCCAGCGGGCCCAGGTAAAGCTCGAAGCGTTCCGCCACCGGCACGCCGTCGCGCTCCACCACCTTGGCCAGTGCGCATTGGCTGGCCGGGTAGTCGTGCACCACGCGCATCTCGTCGCGACCGAACGTGGGCTGCAGCCGGTGCGTCATCAGCAGGTCCAGCCAGTCGTCGCGGGTCAGGCCCTCGCCGTCGATGGCGATGCCGGCCGCAGCGTTGCGCACCGTCTCCAGGTCGGCCGTCATCGGATCGACGCCCAGCTGCTGCCGATACAGATCGCGGAAGCTCACGCGCGACACGGTCGCTTCCCGCCCGATCATCGACAACGCCGCCTGCACCAGCGCCACCGTCTCGTCCATCAGCGGTTCCAGCGTCCAGCCCACACGGTACCACTCGAGCAGGGTGAACTCCGGGTTGTGCCGCCCGCCCGCCTCGCCGTCGCGGAATACCCGCCCCAGTTCGAAGCAGTCGCCCACGCCGGCGGCGAGCAGGCGCTTCAGCGGGAACTCCGGCGACGTGCGCAACCAGCGCCTGCGCGACGCGCCGTCGGTGCGGCCGGAGAATTCAAGCGCGAACGAAGCGATGTTGGCGTCGGTATTGCCCGCGCGCGACATCATCGGCGTTTCCACTTCCAGCACGTCGCGCGCAAAGAAGAATTCGCGCACCAGCCGGTTGACCCAGGCGCGCAGGCGCAACGCGTCGCGCGAGCCGGACGGTGCCCAGTCGAGGCCGGCGACGCCTTCGCTCCAGCCGGGCCCCGGTCGCCAGCGGCTCACGCATCGCTCCCGTGCTGCGCCAGGAACGCCAGCAACTGCGCCTCGTCCCAGATCTCGATACCCAGCTCCTGTGCCTTGGCCAGCTTGGAACCGGCGGCTTCGCCCGCCACGACCAGATGCGTCTTCTTCGACACGCTGCCGGCGACCTTGGCACCGAGTGCTTCGAGCTTCTCGCCGGCTTCGTCGCGGCTCATCGCCGCGAGGCCACCGGTCAGCACGACGGTCTTGCCATCGAGCGGTCCGGTCGCGGTGGCGACGTCTTCGGGCGTGACCTCGAGCAAGGTCTCCAGTGCCGCGCCGCTGCGCGACAGCAGCTGCGCGTTGGCCTCGTCTTCCAGCCAGGTGGCGAACGCGTTGGCCGAATCGCTGGGCAGGCCGGCGGTGACGAAGTTGTGCACCGGTGCGTCCAGCAACGCCGGCACCGATGGGAACGCGGAAGCCAGTTGTTCGGCGCGCACGCGGGTGACCTTGGGAATCTCCAGATCCACCAGCAGCGTCGCCAGGTCCAGCGTCGCGCGCAGCTTGCCCGACGGCGGATGCGTGTCGCCGATGACGACACCCCGCGCCAGCAGATCGTCGATGGCCTGCTGGTTGCCGGGCTGGTCGAGGAAATGCCCCAGCGAACGCGCCACTTCGCCGCCGATGTCGGGCACGCGCTTGAACAACGGCCACGGCAGGCGGCGGATCAGTTGCAGGTCGCCGAACCACAGCGCCAGCGCCTTGGCCGTGCTCTCGCCCACGTGCYGGATGCCCAGSCCGAACAGGAAGCGCKSCAGCGTGGTCTGTCGGCTGCGGTCGATGGCCTCGATCAGGTTCTCGGCCCACTTCGTCGCCACCTTGCCGGCCTTGACCCCGCTCTTAGTAAGTGCGAGCGGGGTGGTGCCGTCGCGCTCGTCCACGCGGCGTTTCATCTCGAGCAGGTCGTCGACGGTCAGCTTGTAGAGGTCGGCCACGTTCTGCACGAAGTCGAGGTCGCTGAGGTCCTCGACGAAGCGCTCGCCCAGGCCCTCGATGTCCATCGCGCGGCGCGAGGCGAAGTGGATGATCGACTCCTTGCGCTGCGCCGGGCAGGTCAGCTCGCCGCTGCAGCGCCATACCGCTTCGCCTTCCTCGCGGACGATCTCAGAACCGCACACCGGACATTCGGTAGGCATCTGCCACGGCACGGTGTCGGCCGGACGCCGCTCCGGCACTACGCCGACCACTTCCGGGATCACGTCGCCGGCGCGGCGCACGATCACCGTGTCGCCGTTGCGCACGTCCAGGCGCGCGACCTGGTCGGCGTTGTGCAGGGTGGCGCGGGTGACGGTCACGCCACCGACATGCACCGGCTGCATCAGCGCCCACGGTGTCACCGCGCCGGTGCGGCCGACGTTGACCTCGATGGACTCCAGCACTGTCATCTGTTCCTGCGCCGGGAACTTGTGCGCGATCGCCCAGCGCGGCGCGCGCGAGACGAAGCCCATCTCGCGCTGCCCTTCCCCGTCGTCCAGCTTGTAGACCACGCCGTCGATGTCGAACGGCAGGCCGTCGCGCGCTTCGCCGATGCGCTGGTAGTAACCGAGCAGGCCGTCCACGCCTTCCACCACGTCGCTGAGGCTGCTGACCGGGAAC
>NZ_JBGFFG010000046.1:0-13661 GCF_056175765.1 Pseudoxanthomonas sp. LjRoot204_2
CTGGGACCAGGCACTGGCGCGACAGGACGCCGCCAGCGCCGGTATCGCCGCACGCCACGAGCAGGCCTTGGCTACCCACGTCGCAGACGTACAGCGCCATGCGAGCCAGTTGCTGGACGCCATCGGCCACTCCCACGTCGCCGTACAGCAAGCGCTGGCGTCGCAGGACGAGGCGCGTCTGGCCATCTGGGCGGAAAGGCTGGCCGCCACCGGCGCCTCGCTGCAGGCGCAATGGGAACAGGCCGGCGCGCAGACCGTCCGCCTGCAGCAGGACATCGGCGATGCACTGGCACGCACGTCGCACGAGATCACCGCCCAGGCCCAGGCGCATGCCACGCAGACCATCGCCGAGATCTCACAGCTGGTGCAGGCGGCTTCGGAAGCCCCGCGCGCCGCCGCCGACGTCATCGCCGAGCTTCGCCAGACGCTGTCCGACAGCATGGTGCGCGACACCGCCATGCTGCAGGAACGCAACCAGCTGATGGAAACGCTGCAGACGCTGCTCGATGCGGTGAACCACGCCTCCACCGAGCAGCGCGGCGCCATCGATGCCCTGGTCGCCACTTCGGCCGACCTCCTCGATCGCGTCGGCACCCGCTTCACCGATCGTGTCGAAGCCGAAGCGGACAAACTCGGCGGCATCGCCGCCCAGATTGCCGCGGGCGCCACCGAAGTGGCCAGCCTGGGCGACGCGCTCGGCACCGCCGTGCAGCGGTTCGGCCAGTCCAACGAAGCGTTGCTGGATCGCCTGCAGGGCATCGAAGGCGCGCTCGACCGGTCGCTGGCGCGCAGCGACGACCAACTGGCCTATTACGTGGCGCAGGCGCGCGAAGTCATCGATCTCAGCCTGGCCGCACAGCGGCAGATCACTCTCGACCTGCAGCAGTTGGGCGGCGCACAGCCGGCGGAAGCCGCGTGAGCGTCGAAACCGGAGACGACGCCGACCTCGGCGCGCCCGTCTGGGCGAGCTTCGGCGACCTGATGTCGGTGCTGCTGGGCGCCTTCGTACTCGTGCTGGTCGGCGTGATCGCCGTGCAGGCGCAGTTGTCGCAACGGCTGGACGAGGAAGTGCGCCGGCGCGAGCTGGAGGCCCAGCAGCGCAAGGCGCTGGAAGAGGCACTTGCGGAACCGCTGGCCGAGGGGCGCGTCACGCTGGTAGACGGCCGCATCGGTATCCGCGGCAACGTGCTCTTCGCCCTGAACTCGGACCAGTTGCAGCCGGAGGGGCGCGAACTGCTGAAGGGGCTTGCGGCACCGCTTGCGGGCTACCTGCGTACGCGCGACGAAATCCTGATGGTCAGCGGGTTCACCGACGATCGCCAGGTCAGCGGCAACAACCGCCAGTTCGCCGACAACTGGGAACTGTCGGCACAGCGGTCGCTGACGGTCACCCGCACGCTGATCGCCGAGGGCGTGCCCTCTGGATCGGTATTCGCCGCCGCCTTCGGTGCGGAACAACCGGTGAGCGCCAACGACAGCGACGAAGGCCGCGCGCGCAACCGCCGCGTGGAGATCGCCCCGATCCCCCGCCCCCCCAAGCGCGACGTCGCCCCGCATGGACGGTGACGCGCTCTCCGCGCCGGCCCGGTTGCAGGCGTGGCGCATGCGCGGCGCCGAACGCATGGACCCCATGCGTTTCGCCTTCATCGATGCGCTCGCCTCGCGTGCCCGTGCGCACGAAGGCGAAGCCCGCCGCCTGCTCGATGCACGGCTGTCGGATCTGATCGCGTCCTACGCCGACGACCTCGATGCCTGGTCGCCGCGCGCGGCCACCGCACGCATGCGGGATGATGGCGCGCGTGCACTGCGGACGCTCGCGGCTGCCCTGCAACAGCGCACGCCGATCGCCTGCGCCGACGCGCCTTCACCGGGCCAGGCGCCCCCCGTACTCGACGAAGCCCGCCGCCTGTGGACACGCGTGCGCACGGACAGCCAGCTGCGCGCCACGCTCGACGACCTGCCTGCCGATGCCGGCCCGCTCAACTCGGCCACCCTTGTCCACCGCGCCCTGCATCTGATGCGCGACGTTTCTCCGGACTACGTGCAGCACTTCATCGCTTATGCCGACACCCTGTCGTCGTTGGAGCAGATGCAGCACGCACTCGCCGCGCTGACGCCTGGCGTTGCCGAAGGCGCCAAGCCCGCCGGCCGCAGTCGAACCCGGAAGCGCCGCGCCTGAGGGTGTCATCCGGTGTGAAGCGCGACGAACGACCGGCGTCGCGCCATCGCCCCTGACGTCGCGCGCACGGCATGTCCAGGCTGAGAATGCGGCTACTGCGCGGCCTCTGCATACAGCAGATACCGCTGCCGCAGCCTCTCGAACTGCCGGAGCTCCGGCGTCCAGCGGGCCTCGATCGCTTCGATGGCATCGCCGCGCAGGATCGCCTCGCGCAGCCACGGCACGCCGGACAGCCGGTCGAAGAATGGCGGGTCGCCGGACAAGAAGGCGAAATCCTTCGGATGCTGCTCGTGCAACGCCTTCAGCACCGCAATGCCCGTGCGCACGGGGCGGAAGGCAGCGCGGTCGGTGATGTGCACCTGTACCCCGCCGCATGCCAGGCCCGCATGCTTCGAGAACGAGGGCGTGAACCAGGCGGCACGGAAACGCGCACCCGGCAGTCGCAGGGCGTTGAGGCGGTCGGCGAGCGCGCGTGCATCCACCCACGGCGCACCCAGCATTTCGAACGGACGCGTGGTGCCCCGCCCTTCCGACACGTTGGTGCCTTCCAGCAGGCCCAGGCCGGGATAGACGAGCGCCGTGTCCGGCGTCGGCATGTTCGGCGACGGCGGTACCCAGGGCAGCGCCTCGCGCAGCGGCTCCTCGCCGCGCCGCCACCCCTCCATCGCCACGACATGCAGGTCCGCGCCGATACCGAATTCGGTGTTGAACAGCAGGGCCAGTTCGCCCAGCGTCATGCCGTGGCGCAGCGGAATCGGGAACAGGCCGACGAACGAGGCCAGCGAGGGATCCAGGACCGGCCCCTCCACCCGCAGGCCTCCAAGGGGGTCGGGACGGTCGGCCACGACGACCGGGATGCCGCCGCGCTTCGCCGCCCGCATCACCCCCGCCAGCGTGTAGGGATAGGTATAGAAGCGCGTGCCCACGTCCTGGATGTCGAACACGATCACGTCGATGCCGGCCAGCATCGCCGCCGTCGGCTCACGGTGTTCGCCATACAGGCTGTGCACCGGCAGGCCGGTACCGGGGTCGCGCGACGAGGCGACCTTGTCGCCCGCCTGTACATCGCCACGCACGCCATGCTCGGGGCCGAACAGGGCGACCAGTGCGACGTCGGGATGGGCGGCAAGACGATCGATGTCGCTGCGCAAGTGGCGGTCCACGCCGGTGGCGTTGGTCACCAGGGCCACCCGCTTGCCGCGCAACAGGTCCAGCCGCTGTTCCAGCAGCACGTCGATGCCGAGCCGAGGAAGCGCATCGTCGCCGGCCAGCGCGACCGCACCGGGCGCCGCGCAGGCCAGGCACAGCAGCGCCCGCACGGCGAAGGTGCGGGACGCGCGCAGTGCAGCGTGCAGCGGACGACGGAACCGGGCCATAGTGTCATCACCGTTTGCTATCGTTGTCACGACGATAGCAGCCTACGTCGGGCGCCGCGCGAAAGTCGCCGGTACCGACGCCGTCTTCCGTTGTCAGTGAGGGATCCGATGTCCCGTACGGCGAAATGCATCATGCGCAGCATGTCTTTCCTTGTCATGGCCGGCGTGCTGGCCCCCGCAGCATCGCAGTCCGCACCGAACAGGCTCGGCGTGGCGCCCTCGGCGCAGTCGCAGGATTTCGTGGCGAACAAGCAGCAGTTCCAGCTGCATAGCCTGCTCACCGAACAGCGGCATCCGCGCAGCGTCGACCTGAGCACGCGCATCGCCGCCGACACCGCGGATGGCCTCGCCTCGCTGCTGGCGGTGGACGAAGACATCGCGCTTGCGCTGCAGGGAGTGGCCGACGAGCCTGCCCGGCTGGCGACCCTGGAAGCCGCATCGCGCGAGATCACCCGCGCGCTGCGGGAAGGCCATCGCTTGTACTTCTACGGTACCGGTTCGACGGGACGCCTGGCCGAAACCATCGAGAGCGGCCTCTGGCGCCCGTTCTGGCAACGCACAGCCCGCTCGCCCGTCATGGCGAAGATCGAGGCCCGCTATCGGGGCCTGGGCGAGCGCGTGCGCGGCGAGATCACCGGTGGCGACCGCGCCCTGATCGCATCGCTGGAAGGCTTCGAGGACATCCCGGAGATCGGCCGCCTGCAGTTGCAGGACAACGACATCCGGCCCGGCGACCTGGTCTTCGCCGTCACCGAAGGGGGCGAAACCTCCGCCGTGATCGGCACCGCGCTGGCGGCCGCCGACCAGGCCGGCGCCGACGCACGACGCACCTGGTTCGTCTACAACAATCCCGATGCGGTACTGCGGCCGTTCGAACGCAGCCGCCGCGTGCTGGACGATCCGCGGATCACCAAGATCCCGTTGCCGACCGGACCCCAGGCGATCACCGGGTCCACGCGCATGCAGGCCACCACCACCAGCCTGTATGTGCTGGGCGTGGTACTCGAAGATGCGACGCGTGCGTTGCTGCGCGACGTACTTTCGCCCGGCGAACTCGCCTCGCTCGGCTTCAACGATGCCGGCATCGGCGAGCGCCTGCGCGGCTTCGCCACGCTGCAGCAGACCGCCGCGGCCGCCGCGCCGAAACTCGCCGCCTGGACCGACCGCGAAGCCCAGAGCTATGCGAACGGCCGACGTGCGACCTACCTGGCCACGCGCGCACTCATGCCGGTGTTCGTCGATGTGACCGAACGGGCGCCGACCTTCCGGCTCGGCCCGCTCGATCCGGTGAACGCGACCGAGCGCCGCTCCTGGATCCAGGTATGGACGCCCGCGACCGATGGCGCACAGGCGTGGCAGGCGTTGCTGCACCGGCCATTCCACGGCCTCGACAAGGCGCTGTACCTTCCGCCGTTCGAGCACGGCATACACGATCCGTATCTGCGGGAAGCCGCGTTGCGGGGGCTGGCCAACGCGGGAGACGAGCAGCAGGCGCTCTACGATCTGTCGTATTCACCGGCCAACATGCAGCGCAATGCACCGGCGGCGGGCGATTCCGGTGCGCTGATCCTGCTGGGCGACGAACCGCACGCGCAGGCGAACAGCCGATGGCTCGACGCCGCCGCAGCGGCCGGCGCCGAGCTGGTGCTGGTGTCCGTGTCGGCGCGGCCGCTCGCACCGGACGTGCTGCGCGATCTTGACGCCCTGCCCGGTGACGTTCCGGTGATCGCAGTGACGGTGCCGCAGCGCGATGCGTTCGAGCTCAACCAGACCATCGCGCTGAAGATGCTGCTCAATGCGCACTCCACCGGCGTGATGGCCAAGCGCGGACGCGTGGTCGGCAACACGATGACCAGCGTGCAGCCCGGCAATCTGAAGCTGATCGGCCGCGCAACGTGGCTGATCCTGTCGCACGTCAACGCAGTGCTTGAGACTCCCGCGTGGCGCGCCGCGCATGGCATCACGGCACCCCTGACCTATGCGGAAGCCAATGCCGTGCTGTTCGATGCCATCGAGCAGCGCCGCAACGTAGCGGGCGCTGGGGGACTGCCGGAAGTTGAACTGTCGGTCGTGGCGACTCTCGAGGCGCTGAAGCGCGGTGCACCGGTCGACTGGACAGACGCAGCGACGCGACTGCGCGCGGACGGCCTGAACCGCTACCTTGCGGGCTACGCAGCGCCATGACGTCGAACGTGCGCATCGCATCGCCGATGAGGTAGGAAAACCCTGATTTTTCATGAACACGGGGCGTAACGCCCCCGCGTGTGTCCGTCGCACCCATGACGCGGCGTTGTTCCTGGTGCAGGAGGGATCCTCAGCCAACCAGCCAAGGACAGCACCATGCCCATCATCGATACACCACTCACGATAGAAAACCTGCGTCACCTGGAACTGCGCGAACGCTTCCGCGACGACTGGCGCATCAACCCCGAGATCTACTGGCCGTTCCTCCGTCCCTGCACCGTCAAGCTGCTGCTGGTCGCCGATGGCGGCCTGGACTTCTCCGAAGGCGATTTCGGCCTGTCCACCTTCGTGCGCTCGCTGCTTGCCATGCCGGGACGCCATGCACGCTTCGAGATCACGCTGGCGCATATCAACAGCGTGGCCGGCAGCCAGCTGATGTCCGCCGAAACACGCATCGCCCAGCGCATCCCGTCCTTCAAGTTCGACAATGCCGCGCATTTCGGCACCGCCATGTACGACGCGGTCTTCCTGTTCGGCATCAGCACCGGCTACGGCGGCACCCGTGGCGCCGGGTATCCGTCGGATCGATTGTCCGACAACGAGCTGCGCGCGTTGACGCAGTTCATGAATGCCGGCGGGGGCGTGTTCGCCACCGGCGACCACGGCGCGCTGGGCAAGGCGCTGTGCCATGCGATCCCGCGCGCCCGCGGCATGCGCCGCTGGGAATCCACGAGCGGCGGCGAAGACGAAGTCAGCATGGCCGGGCCTCGTCGCAACGACACCAACCGGCCGCCGGGCGTGTCTTCCTTCGAAGACCAGTCCGACGATGTGCCACAGACCATCCAGCCGCGCATGTACTCGCGGCGCAACGGGCTGTTCCGCTACACCTACCCGCACCCGCTGCTGTGCGGCCCGCGCGGCGTGATCCGCGTGATGCCCGATCATCCCCACGAAGGCGAATGCCTCGAGCCGACGTCGACGGGCGCGAACCTCAACTTCGGTGGTGCACTGGGCGCGGAGTATCCCGCCGCCACCGACGGCGGCCCGCGCCCCCTGCCCGAGCTTGTCTCCTGGAACAGCGTGCTCGGCGGCACGCGTTCCGGCGGAAAGCAGCCGACCCAGTCGCAGACCTTCGGCGGCATCTGCGCCTACGACGGCCACCGCGCCGGCATCGGCCGCGTGGTCACCGATGCGACCTGGCACCACTTCGTCAACGTCAACCTGATCGGCCTGTTCAACGACAGCGGCCTGACGCCCGGGAATGTGTGGCGCAACGGCTTCCTGTCGTCGGCCAGCGGGCAGGCGCATTTCGAGGAGATCAAGTCCTACTACCGCAACCTCGCGGTGTGGTTGTCGCGGCCCGAGCGCATCCGCTGCATGAACTCGCGCCTGTACTGGACGCTGCTGTGGGACGAACGCGTGATGGAAGCGGTACTGACCACGACCGACATTCCGCTGGCCAAGCTCGACCTGGGCGCAATCCGCCTGATCGGCCAGCATGCGCGCGACGTGCTTGGTCGCTTCGCTGGCCGTTGCCAGGGCGTCCGGCTTGCGCTCGACCTGCTGTACGAACGCCTGCCGCCGCTGATCCCCGAGATCGATCCGTGGTGGCCCGAACCGGATCCGCTGCGGGAGAAGTTCGATGGCGTGGAATGGCTGGATGGCACGCAGTTGTTCGACATCGCCATCGGCAGCGCGCTGGTGGCCCTGCGCGAAGCCTTCCCGGAGCCCGACGAGAAGACGGTGCGCAAGCTGGAAGGCGATCAGATCGAGAAGGTGCTTCGGGAAGGTGCGCATGCCGGCCTGCAGCGCGCGATGGAGTCCATGGTCGCGTCGGCGGAGCTGCTGGCCTCGGTGTCGAAGATCACCGCGGCGCAGAAGCCGCGCAAGAAGCGCTGAGCGGGAACGCGGGACATCGGCCGATGCCGGTGTCCCGCGGTTGGATCAGGACTTGTCGCGGGCGCGGGCGAACGCCGCGGCCAGCGCGTTGTCCGCCGGTGCAGCGGTGGTTTTCGCGGGTGCCGGCCCACGCCGCGGGTCGCGCGGATTGCCTCGGTCCGGTCCGCGTGGCGGACGCGGGTCACTGTTGCGGGCCTCGCGCGGCGCCTGCGGCGCGGGCGCGTCGTCCAGGCGGCGGGTCAGCGCGATGCGCTTGCGGGCCACATCGACCTCCAGCACCTTGACCTTGACGATATCGCCCGCCTTCACCACCTCGCGCGGGTCCTTCACGTAGCGGTCGGCAAGCGCCGAGATATGGATCAGGCCGTCCTGGTGCACGCCGATGTCGACGAACGCACCGAACGCAGCCACGTTGCTGACCACGCCTTCCAGGATCATGCCCTCGCGCAGGTCCTTGATGTCCTCCACGCCGTCCGCGAAGCGCGCTGCCTTGAATTCGGGACGCGGATCGCGACCGGGCTTCTCCAGCTCCTTCAGGATGTCGCGAATGGTCGGTACGCCGAATTTCTCGTCGGTGTACTGGTCGGGCTTCACTCCGCGCAGGAAGACGATGTCGCCCACGATCTGCTTCACCTGCCGGCCGCTGCCGGCCAGGATGCGCTCCACCACCGGATAGGCTTCCGGATGCACGGACGAGGCATCCAGCGGTTCGTCGCCATCGGCGATGCGCAGGAAGCCGGCGCACTGCTCGAAGGTCTTCTCGCCCAGGCGTGGCACGCCGAGCAGCGCCTTGCGCGTGCGGAACGCACCATGCTCGTCGCGAAAGCGCACGATGTTCTCCGCCACCGTCGACGACAGCCCGGACACGCGCGTCAGCAGCGCGGCCGAGGCGGTGTTCACGTCCACGCCCACGGCGTTCACGCAGTCCTCCACCCGCGCATCGAGAGCGCGCGCCAGGCGGAACTGGTCCACGTCATGCTGGTACTGGCCCACGCCAATGGCCTTGGGCTCGATCTTCACCAGCTCCGCGAGCGGATCCTGCAGACGGCGCGCGATCGACACCGCACCGCGGATGCTGACATCGAGATCGGGGAATTCCTTCGACGCGAACTCCGATGCCGAGTACACCGACGCCCCCGCCTCGCTGACGACGATCTTGTCCATCTTCAGTTCCGGCGCCTGCTTGATCAGGTCGCCCGCGAGCTTGTCGGTTTCGCGGCTGGCGGTGCCGTTGCCGATCGCGATCAGGTCCACCTTGTGCTTGGCGCACAGCGCACGCAGCACGTGCAGCGATTGATCCCACTGGCGCTTGGGTTCGTGCGGATAGATGGTGGCGTGGTCGACCAGCTTGCCGGTGCGGTCCACCACCGCGACCTTCACGCCGGTGCGCAGGCCCGGGTCGAGGCCGAGCACGGCCTTCGGCCCCGCAGGCGCGGCCAGCAGCAGGTCCTTCAGGTTGTCGCCGAACACCGCAATGGCCTCGGCTTCGGCCTTCTCGCGCGCCTGGTTGAACAGGTCCAGCAGCAGGTGCATGTGCAGCTTGGCGCGCCACGTCAGGCGGCAGGCATCCAGCAACCACTTGTCGGCGGCGCGGCCCTGCGCCGACACGCCGGCATGCACGGCCACGCGTCCTTCGGCTTGCAGGTGGCCCGCCTCGGCCTCCATGCCGGGGTCGAGATCGAGCAACAGGATCTCTTCACGACGCGCACGGAACAGCGCGAGCAGGCGGTGCGAGGGGATCTTCGCCAGCGACTCGGCGTGGTCGAAATAGTCGCGGTACTTCGCGCCTTCGTTCTCCTTGCCTTGCGCGACCTTGGCGCGGATGACGCCGACATCGGTCATCCAATGGCGCAGTTCACCGACCAACGCGGCGTTCTCGCCCCAGCGCTCCATCAGGATGGCGCGCGCGCCGTCGAGGGCGGCCTTGGCGTCGGCCACGCCTTTCTCGGCGTCGACGTAGGCGGCAGCGGCGGTCTCCGGCACCTGGGTGGGATCGGCAAGCAGGCCGTCGGCGAGCGGCTCCAGGCCGGCTTCGCGCGCGATCTGCGCGCGCGTGCGGCGCTTGGGCTTGTATGGCAGGTAGAGATCTTCCAGGCGTGCCTTGCTGTCGGCGCCTTCGATCKCGGCGCGCAGYTCGKSSGTSAGCTTGCCCTGCTCGTCGATGCTCGCGAGCACAGCGGCGCGACGGTCTTCCAGCTCACGCAGGTAGGTCAGGCGCACTTCGAGGTTGCGCAACTGGGTGTCGTCGAGCCCCCCGGTGACTTCCTTGCGATAACGGGCGATGAAGGGCACGGTGGCACCTTCGTCGAGCAGCGCGATGGCGGCCTTGGCCTGCGCGGTCAGGGCGCCGATCTCGGCGGCGATGGTGGCGGCGATGTGCTGGGCGATCTGGGGATTGCGGTCTTGCATTGCGTCCGTACTGGAAAACCCGATGCACCGGGTGGGATCCGGATTGTGGCAACGGATGGCCGCTCGGGAAACGGGTTGACACGCGCGCCCGATGCGGGCTGACGGACGGGGCGTCGCTGGCTATGCTCGGACACCCCGCAAGGACCCCTGCCCATGCGCACGCTGTATCCCGAGATCGCGCCGTACCGCACGCACCGGCTTGCCGTCGATGCCCTGCACACGCTCCATGTGGAGGAATGCGGGAATCCGGATGGCATCCCCGTGATCTTCCTGCACGGCGGACCGGGCGCAGGCCTGTCGCCGGTGCATCGGCGCTTCTTCGATCCCACGCGCTACCGCATCGTCCTGTTCGACCAGCGCGGTACCGGCCGGTAGACGCCGTTCGGCGAGCTGCGCGACAACACCACCGCACACCTGGTCGCGGACATCGAGGCCGTGCGTGCGCTCGCGGGAATCGAGCGCTGGCTGGTATTCGGCGGCTCGTGGGGTTCGACGCTGGCGCTGGCCTACTCGCAGGCGCACCCCGCGCGTGCGACCGGGGTGATCGTGCGCGGCGTCTACCTGGGCCGCGAGGAGGAAAACCGCTGGTTCAACGAGGCCGACGGCGGGGCGCGYTGGGTGTTTCCGGAACGCTGGGCGCTCTACGAGGCGCATATCCCGGCGGGCGAGCGTGGCACGATGATCGAAGCGTACTGGCGTCGCATGGACGATCCCGACGCGGCCATCGCCATGGCCGCCGCACAGGCGTGGCTGGGCTGGGAAGACGGTGCGGCCACGCTGCTGCACGAGCCGGATGCCACGTCGGACGAAGATCCCGCCAGGGTCCTGGCCAAGGCGCGGATCGAAGCGCATTACTTCCGCCACAACGCCTTTCTCGCGCACGGACAATTGCTACGCGACATCGACCGCATCCGCCACCTGCCCGGTGTGATCGTCCAGGGCCGCTACGACATCATCTGCCCGCCGCGCAGTGCCTGGGACCTCGCACAGGCCTGGCCTGAAGCACGCCTGGAGATGGTGCTGGCCGGCCACGGCGCCACCGAGCCGGCGATCACCGATGCGCTGGTTCGCGCAACGGATGCGTTCGCGGATCGCTGAAACGAAGACGGGCCGCGCAAAGGCGGCCCGTCGGACAGGCGAGATGCAAACGTGCTTACGAACGGACCGGCAGCACGCGGACCTCGACGCGACGGTTCGCGGCACGACCTGCATCGGTATCGTTGCTGGCGATGGGATAGCGCTTGCCCATGCCGACGATCTCGAAACGCTCGCGCTGCAGGCCCTGGCCGATCAGATAGTTGCCCACCGCCGCTGCACGCTGTTCGGACAGGCGCTGGTTCACGGCCTCGGAGCCGATGCTGTCGGTATGGCCGCTGACTTCCACGATCGTCTGGTTGTACTCGCGCAGCGTGGCCGCCACGTTGTTGAGCGCAGGATAGAACTGCGACTTCAGGTCGGCCTTGCCGAAGTCGAAGGTCACGCCATCCGGCAGGTTGAGCTTGATGACGTCGCCATCGCGGCTGACATCGATGCCGGTACCGGCGGTCTGGCGGCGCAGTTCGGCTTCCTGGCGGTCCTGGTAGGCGCCGATGGAGCCGCCCGCGATGCCGCCGATGCCCGCGCCGACCAGGGCGCGCTGACGACGCTCGGTGGCATCGCCACCACTGAGCAGGCCTGCGACGGCACCGATGCCGGCGCCGATCAGTGCGCCATTGCGGGTGCGGTTGGGATCGTTCGGATCATTGGTCTGGCCGGTGTAGCTGGCGCAGCCGCCCAGCATCGTCACGGTGAGCGCCGCGAGGGCGCCGGTCTTGAGCATCGCGTTCATGGGTATCTCCTGGGTGGCATGCGGATGGAACGGGGCGCAAGCCTAACCAGCGAAATGTTTACATCACGCGATTTGCGCCCTGTTCATTCAGGTGCCGGCGGGGATCAGTCGACCAACGCCTGGGCCGCCGGGGCATCCAGCGTCTGCTCCCAGTCCCCCATCAACGACAGATAGAGCAGCTTGTCGAATTCCGGACCGAATCGGCGGATGACCGCATCGGGGTCCGGAATCAGCTTGGCATCGGCGATCAGCCCGAAATGCACCCGGCCGTTGTAGCTCAGGATCGAAATGCCCAGACCGATGGACCCCGTCTGCGGCACCCAGAACATCATGTCCCGCAGGCGAGCGCCCCCCATGTACAACGGCTGCTGCGGGCCGGGCACATTGGTCGCCACGGCCGTTGCCTTGCGCGAGAACAACTCGAGCGCCACGCCCTGAATGGCCGCCGGCGCCATGCCCAGTGCCGCAAGAAGGCCAAAGGCAACAATGGCTTGCCGTGAATTCTTGAGGTCGCGCATGCACTCGGCGACCCGCTCGAGACGGCGGATCGGGTTGTCCTCGCCCACGGGCAGGTCCAGGAACACCAGGCCGAAGTGGTTGCCCAGCTTGCGGGCGTGCTCCAGCGGACGCAGGTTCACCGGTACGGTGGCGCGCAGGGTGACGCCATCGAGCTGTTCGCCGCGCTCCAGCATGTAGCTGCGCAGGGCGCCGGCGGCGGCCGCCATCAATACGTCGTTGACCGTGCAGTCGCAGGYGCGCCCGACCGCCTTCACTTCCTCCAGGTCCAGCGGTTCCGCCCACGCGACCCGCTTGCTGACGCCAAGCTTGCCGCGCAGCAGCGTGGGTGGATCGTCAGACAGCGACAGCGCATGCAGCAGCTCGCGACCGATCTCGCCGCCCTCCTTCGCCAGCATGGTCGCCAGCGTCGGGTCCTGCATCATCTCCATGCCCTTGCCCAGCACCTTGCCGCCGATCTGCACGTAACGGTCGATGGCGCCGACGCGGCGCACGACCTCCGCGCCGTCCTTCTTCAGCCAGGCCGAACGCAGGTCCTTGCCCGTGTCGGGCTTGCGGCTGGTATCGGTGAGCGACAACAGCACCTGCACCAGCGCGATGCCATCGGCGTAGCTGTGATGGATGCGGGCCACCAGTGCGGAGCCGGTGCCGTAGCGCTCGATCAGGTGGAACTGCCAGAGCGGTTTGGTCTTGTCGAGCGGCGTCGATGCCATCTGGCTGGTGAAGCGCTCGAGGRCCTTCTTCTCCGACTTCGGATCGTGCCGACCCGGCAGGGCCGAAATGCGCACGTGCCAGTCGAGATCGAAGTCCGGGTCGGTCAGCCACGAAGCGCCTGCAGGCGTATCGACCGCCTTCTGCAGGAAGCGCGGATAGGCGAGGAAGCGCTTCTTGATTACCTGCTTCAGCCGATCCAGTGTCATCGGCTCATCGAACATAAGCACGCCGGTGATCATCATCGGATTTGTCGGCCGGCACATCCGCAACCAGGCGGTGTCCACCCGCGACATCGGCTCGCGACGCGGCTTCGCCGACGCCTTTTTCGTGGCCATGCGTGCCCTCCTCTCCCGCGCCGAGTGAAGCATGCGGCGGCGAAAGGCGTCAACGCGGCTCAGTCACCGGTCTTGCGGTATGCAGCCAGTGCGCCGTCGCGCCCGGCGGCCAGGTCCACGATGGGATGGCGCGGGTACCCGCGGCCGCGCTTGGCCAGCAACTCGGGGGTCTGCCACGGCGCGAAGCGCGCAGGTACGGGGATGTCGGCCAGTTCCGGCAC
>NZ_JBGFFG010000047.1:0-13380 GCF_056175765.1 Pseudoxanthomonas sp. LjRoot204_2
CCCTTACCCTGCTCGCCCTTGCACTGTCGGCAAGCGGTGTACTGCAGGCGCACGCGACCGATGTGCTGCTGCCCCGCAACGAAAAGGTCGACGCGCCCAAGGCGGGCAAGGGTTTCGGCAAGCAGGAGGGCATGGCGCTTCCGGTGGTCTCGATGGCGGTGCGTCCCATCCCCGAGACCCCCCCGACACCCGCCGCCCCTCCTCCGCCGACCCCCAAGCTCACCGGCGGGGGCGAACTCGGCTTCGCCGCCGCCAGCGGCAACAGCAACAACGAGAGTTTCAACGGACGGCTGGACCTGACCTACACCGATGGCGGCGCATGGCGCCACAGCGGCAGCCTGTTTGGCCTGCACTCGCGTTCGGAATACATGCGCACGCAGGAAGACGGCAGTGCCGTCCGCGACACGCGCACCACGGCCAATCGCTACACGGTGACCGCCAACAGCGCCTACCTGATGGACGATCGCGGCACGCTGAACACTTCGGTGCGCCATGAGAAAGACGATTTCGGCACCTACAGCCGGCAGCAGTCGGTCAGCCTGAGCTACGGCAACCGCGTGATCGAAAACGAACGCGCGCACCTGGACCTGCAGGTCGGGCCGGGCTACCGCCGTGCCTACGACACGCTGGATGCGCGCACGGAAGCCGGTTTCATCGGTCGTGGCCTGATCGACGTGCGCTACGCACTGAGCGAGAACACCGAGATCGTCAACAAACTGCTGGTGGAGTCGGGCGACTACAACACCTTCGCGCAGAATGACCTGGGCGTGTCGGTGACGATGAACTCCCACCTGGCGCTGAAAGCCGGCTGGCAGGCGCGCCACAACAGCGACGTGGCGCCGGACCGCAAGCGCACCGACACGCTGACCACCATGAACGTGGTCTACCGCTTCAAGTAAGCGCGCCGCACGACGCTCAGGCGAGGAACGCGCCTGCGCCCTGCTCCAGCAACCGAGCGGCGACGCGGCGACCGAGCGCGTCGGGATCGGCGAGCGGGCCATGGGCCTCGGCACGCAGGACCTGGCCGTCCTGCGCAGATCCGACCAGCCCGGACAGCACCAGGTCGTCGCCTTCGCGCCGCGCGAAGGCCGCTACGGGCACGTGGCAGCTGCCGTGCAGGGCGCGATTCATCGCCCGCTCCGCCTCCACGCAAATGCGTGTGGGGGTGTCTTCGAGCGCGGCGAACAGTGCGTGCATCGCGGGATCGTCGGCACGGCACTCGACCGCGACGGCGCCCTGGGCCGGCGCCGGCAACCAGTGCGGCGCGTCCAGGCGCGCGCGGATGCGCGCGGCGAACCCGAGCCGTTCCAGGCCGGCGCACGCCAGGATGATCGCGTCGTACTCGCCGGCGTCGAGCTTGGCCAGGCGCGTATTGACGTTGCCGCGCAGGTCGACCAATGCCAGGTCCGGCCGCTGCGCACGCAGCTGCGCCTGCCGCCGCAGCGAAGATGTGCCCACGCGCGCGCCGTGCGGCAACGCGTCGATGCCGGCATGCAGGYTCGATACGAAAGCGTCGGCGTGATCCGCTCGCGCCAGGATGGCGGGCAGCGCGAACGGCCCTTCCAGCTCCATCGGCACGTCCTTGAGCGAATGCACGGCGCAGTCGGCGTCGCCGCGCAGCATCGCCAGTTCGAGCTCCTTGAGGAACAGCCCCTTGCCTCCGATCGCGGCCAGCGAGCGGTCGAGCACCTCGTCGCCACGCGTGCTCATCGGCACCAGCTCGACCGCCAGCCCCGGATGCGCGTCACGCAGGCGGTCGGCGACGTGTTCGCTCTGCCAGAGGGCGAGCGGGCTCTTTCGGGTGGCGATGCGCAGGGTGGTCATGCGGCCATTATCCCGCATGCCGCCATCGCGGCGGCGATCAGAGCGCCTTGACCGTCTCGCGCAGGCCGGCCACGCAGCGGCGGCTCACTTCCAACGGGGCCTTGCCGTGGCGCAGGATGGCCTGGACATGGCCATCGCCGATGCGCTTGATCTCGACCAGTTCGTGGCGCGCGACCAGGCAATTGCGGTGGATGCGCACGAAGCGGCCGCCGAACTCCTCTTCCAGCGACTTCAGCGACTCTTCGATCAGGTCCTCGCCGCGCGCGTGGTGCACCACCACGTACTTCTCCTCGGCCTGCAGGTAGTGCACTTCGTCCACCGGAATCAGGCGCAGGCTGCCGCGCAGGCGTGCGCAAAGGTGCGTGCGCGGCTGGCTGTTCGAGGCGGCGGGCGGCTGGCTTTCGCGTCCGGCGATGAAGGTACGCGCGCGCTCGACCGCGGCGGCCAGGCGCTCAGGACGGATCGGCTTCATCAGGTAGTCGATGGCCGCGGCCTCGAACGCCGACAGCGCGTGCTCGTCGTACGCGGTGCAGAACACCACGGCCGGCCGCGGGTCGAACGCCGCCAGGTGGCGGGCGGCCTCCAGTCCGTCCACGCCGGGCATGGCGATGTCGAGCAACACCATGTCGGGGCGATGCTGCGAGCAGGCCTGCAAGGCGTCCAGGCCGTTCTCCGCCTCGGCGACCACTTCGATGCCCGGGTGCTCGGCCAGCAACGCGCGCAGGCGCTCGCGGGCGAGGGACTCGTCGTCGGCAATGACCACTTTCACGGCAAAGGCGTCCTCGATGAACGTTGGCGTGATCCCCCGCGGCCTAGGTTACCCATCGCCGCGCCCTGCGTCATCCTTCCGGGGACGCGGGGGAATTACAACGCAAACCGCCGCGCCATCCAGTCACCGAGGTCACGGATCTCGTCTGCGCAGACCTGATGCGCCATCGGGTAGCGGTGCCACTGCACCGCAAAGCCCAGGTCGCCGAGCACCCGGGCGCTCTGTTCCGCGTGGACCAGCGGAATCACCGGGTCTGCGGCACCGTGCGCCATGAACACCGGTTGCGCCGTCGCCGCCTGGGCCAGGTGACCTGCGGCCTGCGCGGCACCCGGCAGATAGGTCGACAGCGCGATCAGCCCGGCCAGCGGCACCTGCCGCCGAAGCCCGGCGGCCAGCGTGATCGCGCCGCCCTGCGAGAACCCCGCCAGCAGCAGGCGGTCCGGCGCGATGCCACGTGCCTGCTCGCGCTCGATAAGCGCATCCACGTGGGCGATGGATTCCTCGATGCCGGCACTGTCCGCGCGCGTCGGGAAGTCCATGCCCACGATGTCGTACCAGGCGCGCATGCGCACGCCATTGTTGATGGTCACGGCGCGCACGGGCGCATGCGGGAACACGAACCGCAACGCCGGCCAGCCCGGCCGTACCAGCTCGGGCACGAGCGGTGCGAAGTCGTGGCCATCGGCGCCGAGGCCATGCAGCCACAGCACCGACCATGAAGGCGCGGGGCCGGTTTCCTGTTCGACAGCATCGAGGATGGGGGAGGCGGAAGAGGTCGTCATGCCGCCATTCTCGCCGCAGAGGCGCACGGACACCACTCAGCCGCCGCCTTTCTCCGCGTCCGGCAGCCGGAACCGCACGGTGCGGCTCGAGGCATGGGCCTGGCCGGTGGCTTCGAAGCGTCAGCGCTGCGCGACGGCCAGCGCCGACGCGTCGAACATGCCGGACGGCGTCGACGACACCAGGCGCACGTCGCGCACGCTGCCATCCGGCTGGATGGTGAAGGCCACGTCGGCCTGCCCCTCGATGCGGGCGCGCAGGGCGGGCAGCGGATACCGGGGTTGCGCGTCCTGCACCAGCCGCGGCACGCGCGCCGCCTGGACGATGCGAGGCGTCGCGTCGGGTGGAGYGGGCAGCTGCGGCGTTTCCTGCGTCGCCTGGGTTGTTTGCGTGGACGCGGGCGGCGGCGATGTCGGCGAGGATTCGACGTCCCTCGACGGCACGGCCGTGGTCGCAGGCGCGACAGCGGCCAACGCCGCGGAGCGGGCGGGCGCCGCGGCGTCGATGGTCGAGGTCTGCACGGCGACCGTCGCCTGGGCGGCCTGCGCGCGGGCGAGGGTCGCCACTGCCTCGCGCAAGCGTGGCAGCGCGGGTGCCCGCGCATCGATGCGTTCGATCAGGTTCCGCAAGCGCACGGCTTCTACGCCGTCGCCGCGCGCGATCGCCTGCTCGGCCGCGATCAGCACGTACGGCTGCAGCTCGGCCAGCGCGGCATCCGCGCGCCCCTGGTCTGTCGCCGCCGCGCGGGCCGCGAGATAGTGCTCCACGGCATTGTTGCCGGCAGGCGACAGCATCCGGTGCTCGGACAGTGCGCGCGTGGCGCGCGCATAGGGATCCGTGGACACGTCCCCGGCATCCACCGTCACGATTCCCGCGGACGAGGCTCCCGCCGGAAGGACCGCCGGGGGCGGCGAGACCTCCCGGCACGCCGTCATGCACAGCACGGCTCCCATCCCGATCCACACCCAGCTCGTTCTCATGCGCACCCCCTTTCGCGGCCGGCAAGCCTAGGCGGCGCTCATGACCGGGGTGCGTCAGCCGTGTCCGCACCCTGCGTCATGCTCCGCGACCCTGACGGAAAAAGGGTCCACGGGGAGGTCCTTGCCGGGCTGCCCGATGCCGGGCCATCGCTGGAACCGTTTGCACGCGCCGCCGCGGTCCGCAGCACGCGGGACTTCAGGTAAAGTGCGGCGAGCTCGGGCCGTTAACGCGGTATATCGTCCCTCTCGGGAACGACTGCACAGGGAATACGGTGGCGAACCCGGTCCATCAGGCGGCAACCGTTCTTGGGGAAGAACCGACCGTGAGGCCCACTGCCATCGCCATGCCGTCCCGTCTCGCCGATGGCGAGCCCGATGTGTCCTGGGTCATCGACCACAGCGACAACGCCATCGTCGTGTGCGACGACAGCGCGCGCATCACCTGGATCAACCAGGGCTTCACGCGCATGCTCGGCTACACGCAGGAAGAAGTCGTGGGAAGGCGCCCGAGCGACTTCCTCGCCGGGCCGCACACCGACCCGGAAACGGTCGAATGGGTCCGCGGGCAGCTGCACACGCAGCAGGGCTACCGCACCGAACTGCTGGTGTACGCCAAGAACGGCGTGCCCCTGTGGATTTCCGCGGTAGTGAACCCGGTGTTCGATGCGGACCGCGACAGCCGCTATCTGCTCGGCGTCTACACCGACATTACCCACAGCAAGCTGCACGAGGAACTGCACCGCAAGGTGCTGGGGGCGATCGTCCGCGAACAGCCCGTGCACGACGTGCTGACCCTGGTCTGCCGGGAGGTGGAGAAGGTGATGCCGGAAGCGGTGGCCTCGGTGATCGGCCTGGACGACTACGGCCGCCTGCGTCCGCTGGCGGCACCCAGCCTGCCCGAGACCATCGGGGCGATGATCGATGGCGAACTCGCCGGGCCGATGGTCGGTGCCTGCGGATCGGCGGCCTGGAGCGGACAACCGGTCGAATGCAGCGACATCGAACGCGACCCGCGCTGGCAGGCCTACAACGCACCCTTCCTCGCCGTCGGCATCCGCGCCTGCTGGTCCAGCCCCATCAAGGGCAACGACGGACGCGTCCTGGGCACGTTCGCCCTCTACTACTGGGAAAACCGCGCGCCGGACGACTTCCACCAGCGCGTGGTCGACGTGTGCCTGCACCTGTGCGCGCTGGCGATGGAACGCGAGCGCGCCCGCGTACGCATGCACCAGCTGTCCTTCTTCGACGCACTGACCGGCCTGCCCAACCGCGCGCTGTTCAACAGCAAGGTCGAGCAGATGCTGCTGGCCGCGGCACGCAGCGACAGTCCCGTGGCGTTGCTGTTCGTCGACATCGACCGCTTCAAGATCGTCAACGACACCCAGGGCCATACGGCCGGCGACACCCTGCTGCGCGAGCTGGCGAAACGGCTCGGCGGCGAACTCCGCGACGGCGACGTGGTGGCCCGGCTGGCGGGCGATGAATTCGTCCTAGCCGTCCCCGGTCGCACGGCCGAGGAAGCCGCCAATCTCGCGGACCGGCTGATGGCGCGCCTGTCCCAGCCGCTCAACGCGGGGCGGATGATGCTGACGCCGCAGGCCAGCGTGGGCGTGGCGATGTTTCCCGCCGACGGGTGGGACGTCGATTCGCTCGTGCGGCACGCCGATATCGCGATGTACCGCGCCAAGTCCGAAGGCGGCGCGCGCATCGTGTTCTACAGCCTGGAAATGAACCAGGCCATGCAGGAGCGCCTGGCGCTGGAAAATGCGCTGCGCGAGGCGGTCCKCAGCGGCCAGCTGCGCCTGCACTACCAGCCGCAGGTCGCACTCGACGAGGACGCGACCCTGCATGGCGTGGAGGCCCTGCTGCGGTGGCGACACCCGGAGATCGGCGAGATATCGCCCGCCACCTTCGTTCCGATGGCCGAGGAGTGCGGACTGATCGACGAACTGGGCCGGTGGACGCTGGAGGAGGCCTGCACGCAGATGGCGGACTGGCGCCGTCGCGGCGTGCCGGTACCGCGCGTTTCGGTCAACCTGTCGGCGATCAACTTCGAGCAGCAGGACCTGCCGGCCTTCATCGGCAACGTGCTGGGCAAGTGCGGACTGTCGCCGGACGAACTGATGGTGGAAGTGACCGAGAGCGTGATGCTGGCGGAGAAGCCGGAAGTGCTGGCCAACATCGATGCGATCCACCGGATGGGCGTCAGCCTGTCCATCGACGACTTCGGCACCGGCTACTCCAGCCTCAGCCATTTGCATCGCCTGCCGATCAGCGAACTGAAGCTGGACATGAGCTTCGTGCGCGACCTGGAGCACAGCGAGTCTGCACGCGCGCTGACGACGTCCATCCTGCGCATCGGCGACAGCCTGTCGTTGAAGGTGGTGGCGGAGGGCGTGGAAAATGCGGCGCAGCGCGCGGTGCTGGCTTCGCTCAATTGCGATCTGCTGCAGGGCTACTACGTCTCGCGCCCGCTTTCACCGCACTCGCTGGAACGTTGGGTCAGCCTGCAACCACCGGAGGCCTGACCGCTGCGCCGCCCTCGCGTTCGAGCAGGAAGGCGAGGGCGTCCCCACAGGGCGCGGCGATGCGGAACTGCAGCAGATCGTCGGCGCGCGTACGGCCCAGGCTGACTGCCACCACCGGGATCCGTCTGCGCACGGCCGCGTGCACGAAGCGCAACCCCGAATAGACCATCAGCGACGAACCGACCACCAGCAGCGCATCGGCCCGGTCGACGTGGGCCATCGCCGTTTCCACGCGCTGGCGCGGCACGTTCTCGCCGAAGAACACCACGTGCGGCTTCAGCATGCCTCCGCACGCTTCGCATGCAGGCACGTGGAAGCGCTCGAACTCCTTTTCCTCCAGGTCGGCATCGCCGTCGGGTGCCGTCCCCGCCTGCAGGTCGATCCATCCGGGATTGGCCTGCATCAACCGGGCCTGCAGTGCGGCGCGCGGCGTCACCTCGCCGCAGGCGAGGCAGACGACGCCATCGAGCCGCCCGTGCAGGTCGATCACCGCATGGCTGCCGGCGGCCTGGTGCAGTCCATCGACGTTCTGCGTCAGCAGCACTTCGCAGCACCCCTGGGCTTCCAGCGACGCCAGCGCGCGATGCGCATCGTTCGGCCGTGCCGTCGCCACGCGCGGCCAGCCGATCGTGCTGCGCGCCCAGTAGCGATGGCGCGTGGCGGTGTCGCCGGTGAAGGCCTGGTAGGTCACCGGCGGCGTGCGCTTCCACGCGCCCTGCTCGTCCCGGTAGTCGGGGATGCCGGACGCGGTGCTGCACCCCGCCCCTGTCAGGACGAAGAGCTGGCGGTGCGCCGCCACGAAATCCTCGAGTCGCGTATCGCTCATGCCCGCAGCATAGGCGATGCGCAGGCTGGCGTGCTCAGGGCCGGGGCGCAGGGCAGTAGCTGCGCAGGTAATCCATGTGCGCCGGCATCCGCTGGGCAGTGCCCACCACGCGGCTGCGGATGTCGTCGAGGAAGCTGCGCAGCTCGTCCGGGGGAATCGCGTCCGCCGTCGGGTGGTAGCGCTTGGGCATGATGCCCTGGCCCATCATCACCTGGATCCAGGAGTTCTCGCCGAACAGTTCGCCCGGCACGTGGAAGACGGTGCCGGTCTCGCGGAACAGGTCGATGCGGTGGCGCAGCGTGGCGGGGATGTCCATCTCCGCGATCTCCCGCCAGTACGGCGAATCACGCCGGTCGGTGAGGTGGTAATGCATCACCACGAAGTCGCGGACGTGTTGCAGCTCCTCGTCCAGGCGCGCGTTGTACTCATCGATCGCCGGCTGGGTGACCACCTGCGGGAAGTTCTGCAGCAGGTGCACGATGCCGCGCTGGATCAGGTGGATCGTGGTCGATTCCAGCGGCTCGATGAAGCTGCCGGCCAGGCCGAGCGCCACGCAGTTCTTCGCCCAGCACTGCTGCCGTTGCCCGGGCCGGAAGCGGATCGGCCACGGCTGCTTGATGACCTCGCCCTCGACGCTGCCGAGGAACTCTTCGCGCGCCTCGTCGTCGCTCATGTGCCGGCTGGAATAGACGATGCCGTTGCCCACCCGGTGCTGCAACGGAATGCGCCACTGCCATCCGGCCTTGCCGGCGATGGCACGGGTGTAGGGGACCGCGTCGCGCACCGCCGTGGTCTGGGTGGCCAGGGCGCTGTCGTTGAACAGCCAGTGCGACCAGTCGGTGAAGCCCACGCCCAGCGTCTTGCCGATCAGCAGTGCACGGAAGCCGGTGCAGTCGATGAAGAGATCGCCTTCGAGGATGTCGCCGTTCTCCATCTTCAGCGCGGTGATGAAACCCGAGCCGGCCTCGGTCAGCACCTCGGCGATCTTGCCCTCCACGCGCCGGGCGCCGTGGCGCTCGCTGAATTCCCGCAGGAATTTCGCGTACAGGCTGGCATCCATGTGGTACGCATAGTGCAGCCCCCCATGGGGGAGATGCGCGAAGCGATCGCCGAGGGCCGCCTTCAGCTCGAGGCAGTAGTCCTCGTAGCCGCTGGCCATGCCTTCCTGGCGGCCACGCAGCCAGAAGTGCTGGAACCCCGTGGTTCCGCGCTCCTTGCCGCTGAAGCCGAAGGAGTGGATGTAGCGGTGCCCCTTGTCCAGCCAGTTCTCGAACGATATGCCGAGCTTGATGGTGCCCTGCACCGCCGACATGTACGCCTGCTCGTTGATGTCGATCATCCGGTGGAAGCTCAGCAAGGTGGGGATGGTGGCTTCGCCCACTCCCACGGTGCCGATTTCCTCGGACTCGACCAGCGTGATGTCCAGCGTCTTGCCCAGTACGCGCGATATCGCCGCCGCGGCCATCCATCCGGCCGTGCCGCCGCCGGCGATGACCACGCGCTTCACGGGTCGGTTGCTGGAATCGTGGATCTCGTTGCTCACGGGCAGGTTCCTGGGATTGCGGTCAGCGGTTGATGCGCTTGAGCAGGCGTGCCCGCAGTTCGCGCGCACGTGCCTCGTCCAGCGGGGACAGCAGGCGGCGTGCCTGCTCGGGAATATGGGCGGCGGTGTCGTCGTCGGCCTCGAACACGTAGTGGCGGAAGACGTCCTTCCACGCGTCGCGCTCGTGCCGCGGAAGGTCGCGCACCGTCATCAGCGCGTACATCAGGGCGTTCATCGGCGTGTCCATCCAGTCGGGCACGTCGCGCCACCAGTAGTTGACCAGTACGTTGAACGGCTCCAGTCCCTCCATGTGGTGCCACCACAGGCTGGGGATCAGCACGGCGTCGCCGGGCCCGAGGTCGGCCACCTGCGCATGCCGCATCGCCTCGGCGAAGCGCGGGAAGCGCACCAGGTCCGGCGCGGCGAAATCGACCAGGCTGATCGCCTGCCCGGCCGGCGTGAAGTCGAGCGGACCGATGTACAGGTTGCGCAGCTGGTCGGGGGGAAACAGCGTCACGCGGCGGCGCCCGGCCACCACGCAGGCGAGGTTGTCCGGCACGTCCTGGTGCGCCGCGATGCGCGTGCGATTGCCGATCCAGATGCTCGCGAGCGGATCACGCCCGGGCAACGGCAGGTCGTTCTCGCGCCGGAAGCCCGGCAGCCACGTGTCGAGGGTCGTCGACGCCACGTAGATCATGGGCGGCGCGGCGTGGTCGGCGTACTTGACCAGCGTGTCGAGCACCGTGGGCAACGGGATCTGCTCCCGGCGGAAGTCCATGCCGCTCATATCCTCGTTGTAGAACACCCGGCCACCGGTCGCGGGGGCCGCGACCGTCGCGACCACGGGGGGTGCGTCCGCGCGCACGAAGCCATGCAGGTAGGCCACGGCCGCACGCATGGATTCGCGTGCAGCCGCCACCATCGGCCAGTGGTCCACCAGGCCCCGCAGGACGACGGGGCCCGACGATGCCGGCAAGGAAAGGGCGTCGCGCGCGTCGCCGCGGAACTCCCGGATGGGCTCAGCGTCAGCGAGCACGGCTCCGGTTCATCCTGTCGATCAGCCCGCGGAAGTTCGAGATCGATGCCACCGCCATGAACACCGGCTCCAGGTGGCCGGCGGCATGCAGCCCGCCGAGCGCCGCCGCGTCCAGGTCGCGGAGGCGGTCTTCGTTGATGGTGTAGTAGCCGGCCAAGCGGTTGAGCGACCCATCGTCCAGTTCGACATCGAGCGCGAACGATTCCAGCAGGTCGAGCGCGAGCAGCGCATCGACGAACGCCGGCACGCGCTCCAGGCCGTTGTGCAGCGTGAGCAGCACCGAGGCGATGCGGTCCAGGTACTCGGTGTTGCCGCCGTGTTCGCGGAACAGCGGCTGGCCGTCGGCACTGCCCACCCGGGGATGGTCGAGGTCGATGTGCACCGTCATCTCGTCGCCGGCGCGGCCGATCAGGAACGGCTGCCGCTCGATCGCCAGCGGCAGGTAGTGGGCGTCCCAGCGTTCGCCGTCGAGGAACAGGTTGCGTCCCTCCTCGAACCCCAGCAGGGCGACGGGCGAGAACGCACCCCGTGCGTCCTTGCGGAACACGATGGGATAGCAGGCCTGCAGGTCGCGGAACTCGGCGGGGAACGTGGCGGCGAAACCGACGTCATCGCCCAGGTGCGCGCCGCGCCGGGTATCGATTCGCAGGTCCCTGTGGTCGATGTTGTTGACCTGGGCGTGTCGTGGCATGCGGGCATTCGTCCTAGATGCGCGGCATTCCGCGCGTCATCACATGATCGAGCATCTCGCGATGCCCGGGCAACGCCGACAGCATCTTCCTCGCGATGTCGGCGGACTGGCGGAAATACTCTTCGGAACGGCGCACGTCGTCCATGCGACGCGTGGTGGGCCGCGCCTCCGGCGTGAACCTCATGCCGTAGAGGATGAACTGGTAGCTCGCGGAGGGGAACACCTCTTCGACCCGGTTGAGGTCGTAGCGCGACGGGGGCTGGTGGCGCCAGAACGCGAGCAGGTCGCGCAGGCGCTCGGGTATCGTCTCGGGCCGGCGGTTGTCGCGCCAGTAGGCGCTGTCGTCCCTTTCGCTCAGTACGTAGTGCAGTTTCAGGAAATCGACGATGCGGTCCCAGCGGTAGCTGAAGGTATCGTTGTAGCGCCTGGCCACGATGTCCATGGCGGCGCGCGTGGCCGGCATCTGGTCGGCGAGCAGGCCCGCGGCCAGCTCGACCATCACCAGCGAAGATGCTTCCAGGGGCTCCATGAAACCGCTAGAGAGTCCGACCGCCACGCAGTTGCGGTGCCACGCCCCCCGGCGGAAGCCGGGTCGGATCACGATCTTCGGCAGCGTGTYGATGTCCTGCTCGCGGCCACCGGTCGCCACGATGTAGCGTCGCAATGCGGCCTCGGCGGCCTCGTCGCTGGTATGGGTGCTGGAGTAGACGTGGCCGATACCGCGACGGCTCTGCAAGCCGATGTCCCAGATCCAGCCTGCCTCCTGCGCCGTCGAGATCGTCTGGCAGGCGATCTCGACGGTGGGGTCGGCATAGGGCACCCGCGTGGCGATGGCCCGGTCGTTGAACAGCACGTCCTTCTGCGACTCGATCCCGACACCGTAGTGCTGGCCGATCAGCAGCGCGCGCATGCCGCTGCAGTCCACGAACAGGTCGCCCTCGATCAGGCCATGCTCGCGCGTGAGCAATCCCGCGATGTCGCCGTTCTCGTGCGCCACCACCTCGACCATGTGGTCGGACACATGGCGCACGCCGAGCTTCTCCACGCAGTGCCGCCGCATGAAGACGCCCAGTTTCGCCGCATCCAGGTGGTAGGCGTAGTTGGCCACGGACGCCCATTCCGGTGTGGAAAACTGTTTGGGCGACTTGCCCGCCTCGCACAGGTGCGCCTGGAAGCAGGTCAGCAGGCTGAAGGGCACGTCGCGGTGCGCCATCCAGCCGGCGGCCAGATGGGTTTCCAGGAAGCCCGGGGGCAGCACGAACGGATGGTGGTAGTAGTCGCCTTCGACCTCTTCGCGCCAGCGGACGAACTTCGAGCCCTGCTTGAATGCCGCGTCGCACTCACGGATGAAATCCGTTTCGCTGACGCCCGTCCTGCGCAGGGTATCGCGCATGGTGGGCCACGTTCCCTCGCCCACGCCCACGGTCGCCACGTCGGGCGATTCGATCAAGGTGATCCGCAGTCCGGCAGCCGATGCGGCCTGGTGTTCGGCGGCCAGCACGGCGGCGGTAAGCCAGCCGGCCGAACCGCCGCCGAGAATGACTACATGTCTGACAGGAGAATCCACGCCGCTACCTCGTCTTGGCAACCGACGGGCGGAACCCGGACGGTCCGCCCCCAAAACCAAAGCCGCTGGAGACCAGCGGCTTGGGCGATGCTGCCCGGGTCCTGGCCGGACCCGGGCATGTCGTCGAACGTCAGCGGAAGTTGTAGCGGAAGCCGAGCATGTAGCGCGGGCCGGTCTGGGTGCCGTAGAACAGGATGTTCTCGTTGCGCTCGCTGAGCCGCGCGGTCTCGTCCGTCAGGTTGACGCCCTCGAACTGCACGGTGAAGCGGTCGCTGAACTTGTAACCCACGCTCAGGTCCCACTGGCCGTATGATTCCACATACACCGGGTTGTTCTTCGCAGGGTCCGCGGCATCGCCGTCGTACTGGCCGTTGAGGAACTTGTCGCGCCAGTTGTACGCCAGGCGCACCTGCCACGGTCCCTTGTCGTAGAAGCCCACCAGGTTGGCCGAATCGCTCAGGCCGATGAGCACCTGCTGCGGGCCCTTCGCATTGTTGTCGTAGGACAGGCTGTCGCTGTCGACGATGGTGTAGTTCGCCGCCACGCCGAAACCGCTGTCGCCGAACATGTGCTGCAGGGCGAGCTCGAATCCGTTGAGCTTGTGCGAGCCCGCATTGCCCGGGATGGTGACGTTGTACACCGTCAGCGGATCACCGGGGACGCCGGTGATCTCGCCGTTGGAGCCCGCGGTGCTGTCCACGCCCGGCTGGCCATCGAAGTTGGCGAAGATGTACTGGCGGATGCATCCCACGTCGGCGCTGCCGCAGCCGCCGGCGATCGCCGCGTTCCAGTACGCGCCACCGACGGGCGTCGGCAGGCTGAAGAGCGTGTCCTGG
>NZ_JBGFFG010000048.1:0-13092 GCF_056175765.1 Pseudoxanthomonas sp. LjRoot204_2
CTTGTTTCGCCAATCATCAACAGCAAAGCATCGCGCCCAGGGGGCGCTCCTGCAGGACTTCCTTTCTTGCGGGCATCTCGCTGTGCGAGAAAATCGGTGGATCAGCCGCGCTCTCTCGCCAGCAACTCCTGCTTGCGTGGCAATCCCCAGCGATAGCCTCCCGGCGAACCGTCGCCGCGGATCACGCGATGGCACGGGACGACCACGGCGATGCGGTTGTGCGCGCAGGCGCTGGCTACCGCGCGTGCAGCACGCGGCGCGCCGAGCGATTGCGCCAGGCCGGCGTAGCTGACAGTGTCACCGGCCGGGATCTTCATCAGCGCCTCCCAGACGCGCTGCTGGAAGCCGGTACCGAGCAGATCCACCGGCACGTCCGCGTCRCCACCCGCCAACCGCTCCGCCACCGCGCGCAGGCGGGGCGCAAGAAAGTCGTCGCGGCCTGCTTCGACACGTTCGAGTTGCGCCAGCGCAAATTCTTCGCGCAGCCGCCGCTCCAGCGTCGCATCGTCGTCACCCAGTTCCACCGCGCAGATGCCACGCTCGGTGGCAGCCACCAGTGTGCGGCCAAGCACGGTATCGACCACGGTCCAGCGGATCGCCACGCCACGGCCTCCCGCACGGTATGTCGCGGGTGTCATGCCCAGTTTCGTCGCGCCCTGCTCGTACAGCCGCGAAGGCGAGCCATAACCGGCGTCGTACAGCGCAGAGGTTACGTCGCTGCCCATGCGCAACGCGTTCTTAAGCGTGCCGAGCTTCTTGCGCGCGAGGTACTCGGCGGGGCTCAGCCCGAAGCGCGCGCGAAAACGTCGCTGCAGATGGGACGCGCTGACGCCCGTGCGTGCCGCCAGTTCGGACAACGAGGGGTCGCCTTCGTCGAGCAGGCGGCGTGCCGCTTCGACAGGATCGGCGGCGGAGGCGGAGGAATCGGAGGAAAGCGGTCGGCGCGGCATCGTGTCCATGCGCCCAGACTAGGGCGCACGCGGCGGTCGGGCTATCCGGATCTTGCGCTGCGCGCGCCGTGCAGCCGGAGGAGCGGGAAGTGGCCAAATGCCTGACCGACCGGCATTCGACCTCACGTCCCCGCCTCGCTCCTGCCCTATTGCGCCCAGCGACCCGGACCCGGCGAATCGGGCAGCACCTGCGCCGACAGTTTGCGGTCCTGGCCCAGGACGCTGATCGCGTCCGAGAGGATGGCGGCGGATTCGCGCAGCAACGGATCCGGACGCTTGTCGGCCAGCTTCTCGCGCTGCGCGTCCTTCACGATGTCGCGCTCGGACGCACCGAGACCGTCGTCGGCCAGGTCCTCGGCCAGCGGGTCCAGCGCCAGGCCCAATGCCTTGCGTTCGGCCTGCCGCTGCTTGCGCTGCACGTCCTGGCGCTCGCGCTCGGCGCGGCGCTCGGCTTCATTGAGCGAGACGTACTTCTTGGCGGCCTCGGCACGGTACTGGGCCACGTCCTCGGACCACCACTGGAACTCCTTGTCCTTCGCCGAACGCGCAGCGTGCAAGGCCTCGAGACGCGGCAGCAGCGGCGCGAAGTTGCCGTACTGCGTGTGCGGGACGGCAGCGATGCGCGTCCACGGCAGCGCGTTGTCGTACGTGCTTTCGCCGTACTCGCTGGCGTCCACGCTCACGGGGAACGCGATGTCCGGGACGACGCCCTTGTGCTGCGTGCTGCCGCCGGCCACGCGGAAGAACTGCGCGATGGTCAGCTTCACCGAGCCGAAGCGCGGCGCTTCATTGGCGGGCCAGCGGTCCAGGTCGACCATGTTCTGCACGGTGCCCTTGCCGAAGCTGGTCTCGCCGATCACGAGGCCGCGCCCGTAGTCCTGGATGGCACCGGCGAAGATTTCCGATGCGGACGCGGAATAGCGATTGATCAGCACGGCCAGCGGACCGTCCCACGCGACACCGGTCTTGCGGTCGCTGTTGACGGTGACGCGGCCGCCGGACTCGCGCACCTGCACGACCGGGCCCTTGTCGATGAACAGGCCAGTGAGTTCCACCGCCTCGTCGAGCGAACCGCCGCCGTTGTTGCGCAGGTCCATCACCACGCCGTCCACGCCCTGCGTCTTGAACTGCGCGAGCAGCTTCGAGATATCGCGGGTCGCGGAGTTGAAATCGTTCGGGTTGCGCCGACGGCCTTCGAAATCCTGGTAGAACGCCGGCAGCTTGATCACGCCGATGCGGCGCGCGGGCTCGGTACCGTTGGCCGGCAGTACGATGGTCTCGGCCTTGGCTGCCTGCTCTTCCAGCTTGACCTTCTGCCGGGTGATGGTGACCTGCGCATGCTTGCCGTCAATGCCCGCTTCGGCTGGGATGTACTCGATGCGTACCTGCGTATCCTTCTTGCCGCGGATCTGAGCCACCACGTCGTCGATGCGCCAGCCGATCACGTCGGTCAACGGCCCCGACTTGCCCTGCCCGACCGCCACGATGCGGTCGCCGATCTTCAACTTGCCGCTCAGGTCGGCCGGGCCACCCGGCACGATCTCGCGGATCGCCACCAGGTCGTCCTGGCGCTGCAGCACCGCGCCGATGCCTTCCAGCGACAGCGACATGGACTGGTTGAAATTCTCGGCGGTGCGCGGCGTGAAGTAATCCGTATGCGGATCGATCGCGCTGGTGTACGCGTTGAGGAACGTCTGGAAGACATCCTCGGTCTTGAGTTCGTTGATGCTGCGCTGGAGGTTGGCGTAGCGCTTGTCSAGCGTCTTGCGGATGTCGTCGGGCTTCTTGCCGGCCAGCTTCAGCCGCAGCCAGTCGTTCATCACCGATTTCTTCCAGATCCCGTCCAGGGCCTTGCCATCGGCGGCCCACGGTGCGTCTTCGCGGTCGTATTCCCAGCGCTCGCTGCCGGTGAAGTCGAAGTCCTGCTTCAACAGGGCGCGGGCGAAGGCGACGCGCTGGCCCACGCGCTGCTTGTAGACGGTGAAGATCTCGTAGGCCGGCTCGAGGTCGCCGCTGCGGATGGCATCGTCCATCTTCGTCTTGTAGGGCGCGAAGCGTGCGATGTCGTCCGCCGTGAAGAACTGCTTGCCGCCATCGAGGGCTTCGAAATAGCGCTTGAACACTTCCTGCGACAGCGCATCGTCGAGCGGGCGCGGACGATAGGCGTAACGGCTGTCGGACAGCAGGCCGTACACCAGCTTCGACGTGCTGGCCTGGTCGGCGGTCGGCGCCACCGCGATCGCCCCCCCATCGCCGCGCGCGAGCAGCGCCAACGGGGTCGACAGAGCCAGGGCCAGCAGCAGGAGGGGGACTTTCTTCAGTGTCATTGCGTACTCATGGCCCCGGGGGCCCGTCAGGCGGAACGTAGGTCGGTTTCGACACGAAGACAGTGCACAAAGTTGCGCGCCTTGTCATCTGCCTTTCGGCAGCCTAAAGGCGGTGGCGTAGGAAAAGGTGAACCGCGCCCGTGCTCCGGTCGCCCACGATGCGGACAGGCTTCTCTGCGACGCGACGGCGACCGCGCCGGCGCGTTCAGCCCGCGTGCTGTGCGGTGAAGGCGGCCTGCGCCGCCTGCTGGTCGGCGTGATACGAGGAACGCACCAGCGGTCCTGACGCGACGTGGCTGAAGCCCAGCGCCTTGCCGTAGTCCTCGAGGGCCTTGAACTCCTCGGGCGTCCAGTAACGCAGCACCGGATGGTGGTGCGGCGTCGGCTGCAGGTACTGGCCGATCGTGACCATGTCGACGTCGTGCGCGCGCAGGTCGCGCAGCGTGCCCTGGACCTGCTCCATGGTCTCGCCCAGCCCCAGCATGATGCCGCTCTTGGTCGGCAGGTGCGGGTGCTGCTGCTTGAAGCGCTGCAGCAGGGTCAGCGACCACTGGTAGTCGGCGCCGGGGCGGACGTTCGGATACAGGTCCGGCACGGTTTCGATGTTGTGGTTGAACACGTCAGGCGGATTGACCGCCAGGATCTCCAGCGCGCGGTCCATGCGGCCCTTGCCGCGGAAGTCGGGGGTGAGGATCTCGATGCGCGTGGCGGGCGAATGCGCGCGGATGGCGGCAATGCAGTCGACGAAGTGCTGGGCACCGCCGTCGCGCAGGTCATCGCGGTCAACGCTGGTCACCACGACGTACTTCAGGCCCATGTCGGCGACCGTGTTGGCCAGGCTCAGCGGCTCGGACGCATCCGGCGGCTTGGGCCGGCCATGGGCGACATCGCAGAACGAGCAGCGCCGCGTGCATACCTCGCCTAGGATCATGAAGGTGGCGGTGCCGTGGCCGAAGCACTCGTGGATGTTCGGGCAGCTGGCCTCCTCGCACACCGTGACGAGGCGGTTTTCGCGCAGCTTGGCCTTGAGCTTGGCCACCGAACCATCGGACGGGATGCGCACGCGGATCCACGACGGCTTGCGCAACACGGGCGCATCGGCGAACTGCACCGGCGAACGCCCGATCTTGTCGTTGCCGAGTTGCTTGGCGCCCGTTTCCAGCGGTGCGGGAACGGAACTGACGACCTGGAGGGGAATCACGCGAGCGGGGGTATCGGCCATGAGGTCATTCTAGCCGCTTTCACCGGCCGGCCCCGGCCCGGCGCGAGCCTCTCGGCTACGGGAAAGGCGCTGGGCGACGCTGCCGGGTCAAGGGGCGCCGGGGGCTACGGCCGCGCAGCTCGGGACTCTCCTGGCCCTGGGTCCTGATGCCTGCGGCGCGGGAATAAAAAAGCCCGCAACGGCTAGGCCATTGCGGGCTTGCTCCCTCCCCCACGTCGGGATGCGGGGCCATCGTGAAGGGCGTGTTACGGGTGTTGCACGCTGCACTGCAAAACAGAACCCGCGGGTTCACCCTTTTGTGACGTGATGTCACATATATGAATGCGAGCAAAACCCTCGCTGTTGCGGCGTGTTACCGATATCAGACCAATTCTCAGGTGGGCAAAGAGAATTTCGGTTACGTTCTTCACTCCATTTACCTGAACAGGGCGCGCGGGTCGGGCGCGCGCGAATGCTGAGCGTGCGAGCCAGCGCCAGCCTGTGGTGCGTCGGGGTGCCCTTCCATCCGCACGCGACGCCGCCTCCGCGCCCGGCCCAAGGATCAAAGCGCTGCGGCGAAATGACCGTGGAAGCCGAGCGGCACCGTGTACGGCAGCCACGCCTGCGCCAGCGGACCGTCGTCGACCCGCCGCGCATTGAGTACAGCGATGCCGCTGCAGCCTTTCGCCGCGTCGAGCAGGGTGCCGACCAGCCAGCCGTCGTCGGGACGCGTGCTGCCGGGGCGCGGGACGAACAGGTGTTCTTCGACCAGCACGTCGCGACCGTAGTCGTGCATCTGGCGCCGGTCGCGCGCGAGATCGAACGCACCGATGCGGCTGAAGTACGGCGCGGTGGATCCGTCGGCATGGATCGGGGCATACAGACGCGCGGCGTCCCGCGAGGGTGTCCGCGGATCGAACACGGGGAACTCGATGCCCACGATGCCGGTGTCCTGCCAGTGCGCCTTGCCGGTGCGCAGGTCCAGCACCAGCTCGCGAAGCGGACCCTTGCCGCCGTGCGCATCGCCCCGTGCATTCCCGTTCATGGCGGCCTTCATGGGCGAGCGCGCTTCTTCCAGGTCGAGGTGCTGCACTGCGCGGACCGTGATGCGGCCCTTGTGTTCGCGCGCGTCGCCGAAATGGTAGATGGCGGCGAAGTCGGCCTCGAACCAGCGCGCCTGCGACGGCGTGGCCTTGTCGACGACGGCGATGCGCAGCGGCTGGTCGGGCCGGAAGCGCAGGCGCTCGAAGAACGCACCCTTGCCTTCGAGATACCGGAACGGGATGAGCGCGAACACTAGATGCTGATCGGTCATCGCGAAGCTGTGCAGGTAACCCGGCACCGGCGTCTCCAGCACATCGGCCGACGCCAGCGTCCCGTCGCGGCCGATGTGCCAGACCACCAGGCCGTTGCCGCCCATCATCGCGATGGAACCGAAGTTCCACGACGAGCCGTCGCGATCCTTCAGCGGATGGGCCGAGAACGGTATCGCCGCCAGGTCCGGGCGCCAGGTCACGGGGCCCAGCGTCGCCAGATCGTCCGGATCCAGTTCGAACGCCGATCCCGCTTCGGACAGCGCGAACAGGCGCCCATCGATCATCGTCACGGAGGTGTTGGCGGTGTTCGCATCGTCGTTGTTTCGGATCGGCTGCATGTCCGGGATGGACGTGCCCGCGACGGGATAGAGGAAGCGGCCTGCCTTCTGCTCGCGGGTGAACTTGGGCGTGGCGACCATGCGCGCATGGTGGCGCAACGTGCCGTCGCCGTCGAATCGCCAGCCGTGCACCATGCCGTCGCCATCGAACCAGTGTTCGTAGCGGAAGCCCGCGCGCTCGGTCCAGGCGGGTCCGTTGCGATACAGCGTGCCGGCGAAGCCCGCAGGCAGACGCCCCTCGATCTGCACGGTGGCAGGCCCGAGCGTTTCGGACTGCACGGAGGTCCACCCGGCCAGCCACGGCTGCTCGCGCAGGGCGGCGGCGAAGCGGGCAGGGTCGCCGGCGAAGGCTTCTTCGCCACGCAGGAACGCGGGCGCGATGGCCAGCGCTGTCGCGCCGGAAAGGAGGTTGCGCAGGAAACGGCGGCGATCCATGGCCTGGGTCCTCAGCGCAGCGCGATGTCGATGGCGGCGTCCTGCGCGCCGATGGCGATGCGCGCTTCGTCCCAGGTCGGCTTGCGCATCACGCGCGGGTTGTTGCTGAAGCCGTACGCTTCGACCGGCATGCCGATCATGTTGCTGTCGAGCTTGCCGTTGCCGTTTTCGTCGTGGGTCACCAGCACGGCGTAGGCGCCCGGCGCCAGGCCCTTGAACACGAACGTGGCGGTGTCGCCGCGCGGTGGCGCGCCGTCGGCCTGTACCGGCTTGGCCTGGCCATCCCAGCCGGCCTGGGAATCGACGACCGCCACCTTGATCACGCCCGTCTGCGCGCGCACGTCGCGCAGCACGACGGTCAGGTCGGCCGCATGCGCGGGCAGGACGGCGGCGACCAGCAGGGTGGACAGGCACAGCGTGCGACGGGCGATGCAGTTCATGGTGGGCTCCGGTAGCGAGGGGACGTGCGGCCAGTGTCGTCGTCGCCTAGCATGGAATCAGTTGCCAGCCGTCACCACCTGCACCTGCCGGAAGTCACTCCGCGGCAGCCTGCGGTACGGGCGGCCCTGCGACGATCGGACCAGGCGGTCCGAACAGGTATCCCTGGACCTGGGTGCATCCCAGCGCGCGCAGCAGCTCGAACTGCCGCAGTGTTTCCACGCCTTCCGCCGTCACGGTGAGCCGCATGGCGCCGGCCAGCTGGATCACCGACGCGATGATCGACGTGTTCATGTGGCGTGCGCCGTCCTTCAGCAGGGCGGCGGCGAACGATTTGTCCAGCTTGATGCTGTCGAACGGCAGCTCGCGCAGCTGCGCCATCGACGAGTAACCGACGCCGAAATCGTCGATGGCGATGCGGATGCCCGCTGCACGCAGCCGCTCGAGCACATGGCGTGCCGCGGCGGGGTCGCGCGCCAGCACCGATTCGGTGATCTCCAGCTCAAGCCGGCCAGGCGGCATGCCGACCCGGTGCAGGATGTCCAGCACCGACTCCACCAGCGTCGGAGACGCCAGCTGGACCGGGGAAACGTTGACCGCCAGCGTGGTGTCCGCGCTCCAGCACATCGCGTCGCGGCAGGCACGCTCGAGGACCCATAGACCGATCGGGAGGATCAGGCCGGATTCCTCCGCCGCCGGGATGAAGTCCATCGGGGCGATGCGCCCATGCAATGGGTGCCGCCAGCGCAACAGGGCCTCGTAGCCGCGGATGCGCTGGTCGTCGGCCGCCAGCACCGGCATGTAGTCCAGTTCGAGCTGGCCAGCATGTGCGGCCATCGCCAGGTCGCTGACCATGGCCAGCCGCTCCTGCAGCCGCTCGCTCATCCGCGGCGAATAGTGCCGCARCATGTCGCGCCCCTCGCGCTTGGCCGCATACAGGGCGTTGTCCGCCTGGCGCAGCAGCTCCCCGCTGTCGGCCGCATCGGTCGGCTGCGAGGCGCCGATGCTGGCGCGCACGTCGACCCGGTAATCCGCGATCTGTTCCGGGATCCTGAGCATCTCGAGCACCGGCGACAGGCGCGCATGCACTTCGTCTTCCGCGCCCTGCACGGGCAGGCCGCGCAGGAGCATGGCGAACTCGTCCCCGCCCAGCCGCGCCAGCAGGTCGCCCTGACGGCACACCTGCCGCAGGCGCCCTGCCACGATGCACAGCACCTGGTCGCCCGTGGTGTGCCCGAGGCTGTCGTTGATCGTCTTGAAGTTGTCCAGGTCGATCATCGCGACGGCATGCGGTCCGCTGCGCTCCTTCTTCAGCGCCGCCAGGAACGCACGCCGGTTGGGCAGTCCTGTCAGCGGATCGTGGTGGGCGAGATGATGCAGGTGCCGTTCCCGCGCGAGCGACTCGGCTTCCCGCAGGCGGGCATCGGAAACGTCGCAGCCGACGCCGCGCCATCCCACCCACTCGCCATCGGGTGCGCACAAGGGTTTCGCGCTGAGCATCCAGCTGCGCGGCCGGCCCTCGATCTTGGCTTCCATCACTACCCCGGTGAACGCCGCCCCCGTTCGCAGGCGCGACCGCAGTGCGTCGGGACCGATGCTGTTTCCATCGCCCTGCACCGCCACCAGTCGCTGCTGCGCGAACAGGCCGTCGAGCCGCTGACCGACCAGCTCGGCCTGGCCCCGCCCCAGCAGGTGCACCAGGCGATGGCCCGCGCGGGTCAGGACACCGTCGCGGTCGCTTTCCCACAGCCAGTCGTTTGCCTTGCTTTCGAAGTCGCGCAGCAACAGGCCCACGATCTGCCCCTGCCGGTCCGCGGCCAGCTCGGCTTCCACGCGGCGCACGAACAGGTGCGAGGCGAACAGCAATGCGATCGACAGCATCACGGCGTAACAGCACAGCAGCGTGACCGTCGTGCCCTGCGCGAGGAAATCGAGCCGCACCACCATCAGGCAGGCCGACACGGTCAGGATCGACATCCAGGTGAAGGACACGATGGGCATGGTGATGCCCGCCAGCACGCCCGTCGCGATCAGCCCCGGCGTGTAGGCACTGAGCAGCAGGCGACTGCCGTCGCTGCCGGCGAGCGGCGCCCCCAGATAGATGCCCGACCCGCACGCCAGCGCACACAGCGCGCACCAGAGCACGCCCACGTGCAGGTCACGGTGTCGCAGTGATGCTTCGCCGGCACGCTGCGCACGTCGCGCGCAAACGACGGCATGCCAGCCCCACCCGAGATGGGTAGCGGTGAAGCATGCGAACCAGGGCCACGCGCCACGCGCATCGATGAAAGGCCACATGACCCACAGCACACCGCCTGCCGTGTAGAAGTTCGACGCCACGTACCAGGGCACGACGCGGAACAGCGCGCGCAGCCGCCGTCCCAGCAACACCCGGTTCGCTTCCTCGTCCGCACGGGGCAACGCCCAGCACAGCCGCAGCCTTTCCCATATGCCCCGCATGGCCTGTCTCCCTCAGGCGCTGCGTCCACAAACGTGAGAAAGTCACATTAATCAATGGCTTGCAGCGGGGATATTAGCGGCCCGCGTCAGGATCCGTGCAACCCGTCCACCCTGGCGCCGATCCTTGGCGCGCCGGGGCCTGTCATGCAGCGCGCGAGACGGCGTGCTCGCGGCGGAAGCGGACTGCGGCCGCCAGCCGCTCCAGGACGGCGACCGAGTCGTCCCATCCGAGGCAACCATCGGTGATGCTCTGTCCGTAACGCAGGGGTTGCTGTTCGACGAGCTCCTGGCGGCCACCGATCAGGTGGCTTTCCACCATCACGCCGACGATGCGCGCCTCGCCCTGCGCCATCTGGCGGGCAATGTCGTCGATCACCGCGGGCTGGTTGTCGGGATTCTTGCCGCTGTTCGCGTGGCTGGCATCGACCATCAGGCGTGTCGGCAGGCCAGCTTTCGCCAACACCTGGCTGGCCGCTTCGATGCTGGCCGCATCGTAGTTGGGCGTCTTGCCGCCGCGCAGGATCACGTGGCAATCCGGATTGCCCGCCGTCGCGGCGATGGCGGAACGTCCTTCTTTCGTCACCGCCAGGAAATGATGCGGATGCGACGCCGCCCCCACGGCATCCACGGCGATCTTCACGTTGCCGTCGGTGCCGTTCTTGAAACCGACCGGACACGACAGGCCGCTGGCCATCTCCCGGTGCACCTGGCTCTCGGTGGTACGCGCGCCGATCGCGCCCCACGCCACTAGGTCGCTGACGTATTGCGGCGAAATGGTGTCGAGATACTCGCAGCCCGCCGGCAGGCCAAGCGCATTGATGTCGCGCAGCAGGCGGCGCGCCAGGCGCAGGCCGCGGTTGATGTCGAAGCTGCCGTCCAGTGCAGGGTCGTTGATCAACCCCTTCCAGCCGACCGTGGTGCGCGGCTTTTCGAAGTACACGCGCATGACGATTTCCAAGTCGTCCGCCAGCGCATCGCGCAGGGGTTTCAACCGTTGCGCGTAGTCCATCGCGGAAGCGGGATCGTGGATGGAGCACGGACCGATCACGACGATCAGGCGGTCGTCGCGGCCATGCAGGATGTCGTGCAGCGCACTGCGCGCATCCGAGACGGTCTGCGAGACGGCATCGTCGCAGGGCAACTCGCCGATCACGGCGGCGGGTGTCACCAGCTCATCGAGTTTGCGGATGCGCAGGTCGTCGGTGTGGGGGGCCATGGGGGTTCTCCGGGTCAACAAAAAAGCCGCCAGGTTCGCTGGCGGCTTCAAGGGGATTCTTCTGGTGTCTACCTAGAATGAACGCAGCCCCGTCTCCGCCGTAGGTTCGCGGTAATACCAAAACCAGAAGCGGGCGCGGGTCGGGTTCATCGGAGAGTAGAGATATCACGCCTTTCGCGGACTGGCGAATGTTTCATCTGCAACCTGGAATGGCACGTCCATCGTCCCCCGCATGCGCAGAGGGAACATCGTGAAACGCTTGTCACGCGCGCCGCCCAGCGGTGGCCGAGTGCGGCACACGATCGCGTTGGCCCGGTTGTCGCATCCCGCGACGCCACCGGTCCCGGTGCACCATGGCCCTGTCCCGCCGACACCTGCTCGCGGCGCCCGCCGCGTTCGCCGCCACCACGCTGCTGCCCGGTCCTGCGCTGGCCGCGCTGGCCGCGCAGACGCCCGCCCTGCCCGACCTGTCCGACTGGGAGGCCGTGCGCGCGCAGTTCGCGCTGGATCCGGCCTACCTGCATTTCGCGTCGTTCTTCATCGCCAGCCATCCCACGCCGGTGCGCGACGCGCTGGAGGGCTACCGGCGCGCCATCGACGCCAACCCGTTCCTGTTCGTGGAGCGCGCGATGTTCGAAGACGATGCCCACAACCTGCCGCTGCRGGTCTGTACGGAAGTGGCGGAGTACCTGGGCGGGCGCGGCGACGAGGTATGCCTGGCGCGCAGTACGACCGAAGGACTGGCGCTGGTCTATCACGGGCTGCCGCTTCAACCCGGCGACGAGGTCTTGACCACGGTGCACGACCACTATTCGCACCACGAGTCGATCCGGCTGGCGACGACGCGCGCGAATGCGACGATGCGGAAGGCCACGCTCTTCAAGCAGGCACGCGATGCCAGCGTCGACGAAATCGTCGGCAACCTGAAGGCCGCCATGCGCCCGCAGACGAAGGTGGTGGGCGTGACGTGGGTGCACTCCAGCACCGGCATCCGCCTGCCGATCCGCGATATCGCCACGATGCTGCGCAGCCTACCCGACCCGCCCCTGCTGGTCGTCGATGGCGTGCACGGGCTCGGCGCAGTCGACGATACCGTCGCCACGATGGGAGCGGACTATTTCTGCGCCGGCACGCACAAGTGGATGTTCGCGCCGCGCGGCACCGCGCTGGTGTGGGCGAATGCGGCGAACTGGGGCCGCCTGCGGCCCCTGGTGCCCAATTTCACCGAGATCGAAAGCTACAACGCGTGGACCGAAGATCGCCCGCCGGCTGGACCCGCGAATGCCGCACGGATGACGCCCGGCGGTTTCCACGCCTTCGAGCACCAATGGGCAATGGCAGCCGCCTTCCGCATGCACCGGCAGATGCAGCGACCGCGCGTCGCCGCCCGCATCGCCGCGATGAACGACCAGCTCAAGCAGGGATTGGCTGGCCTGCCGAAGGTGAAGATGCACACCCCGCGCGCTGCGGCGCTGTCGGCAGGCCTGGTCGCCTTCGAGATCGACGGCATGGCGCCGACCGAGGCGGTGAAGCAGTTGCTCGCGCGCCGCATCATCGCCAGCACCAGTCCCTATGCCGTCACCTACGCACGCCTTGCACCCAGTCTGGTCAACACGCCGGACGAAGTGGATGCAGCCTTGCGTGCGGTGCGCGCCCTCGCGGCCTGACCGGCAAACAAAAAAACCCCGCCTCGCGGCGGGGTTTTCGTGGAACGGTTACGCGGGAAGCGGACTTCTTAGAAGTCCATGCCGCCCATGCCGCCCATGCCACCACCGGCCGGCATCGCCGGCTCGTCCTTCTTCGGAGCCTCGGCCACCATCGCTTCGGTGGTGATCATCAGGCCCGCGATCGAAGCGGCGTTCTGCAGCGCGGAGCGCGTGACCTTGGTCGGGTCCAGGATGCCGAACTCGATCATGTCGCCGAACTCGCCGTTGGCGGCGTTGTAGCCGAAGTTGCCCGAACCGTCCTTCACGCGGTTCACGATCACCGACGGCTCTTCACCGGCGTTGGTCACGATTTCGCGCAGCGGGGCTTCCATGGCGCGCAGGGCGATCTGGATGCCGTGGTTCTGGTCTTCGTTGGCGCCCTTCAAGGTGCCGATGGTCTGCAGCGCGCGGATCAGCGCCACGCCACCGCCGGGGACCACGCCTTCTTCCACCGCCGCACGCGTGGCGTGCAGGGCGTCTTCGACGCGGGCCTTCTTTTCCTTCATCTCGATCTCGGTCGAAGCGCCGACCTTGATCACGGCCACGCCGCCGGCCAGCTTGGCSASGCGTTCCTGCAGCTTCTCGCGGTCGTAGTCCGAAGAGGTCTCTTCGATCTGCGCCTTGATCTGCTTGATGCGCGACTGGATGCGCTCGGCATCGCCGGCGCCGTCGATGATGGTGGTGTTCTCCTTGGAGATCACGACC
>NZ_JBGFFG010000049.1:0-13076 GCF_056175765.1 Pseudoxanthomonas sp. LjRoot204_2
ACTTCAGCTTGCGCACCACCAGGTCTTCGCCCAGGACGAAGCTGACGCAGTCGTCCATCACCAGCGCCAAGCGCGTGCATTGCTTCGCCGCTTCCAGATGGCCGGCGATCTCCTGCGACATCAGGTCCGTGTCCTGGCACTTGATGACGGAGCCGCCCTCCATCGGGTCGCGCAGTTCGGCGTCCTCGCCCATCCACAGGCCATCGGGCAACGGCTCGCCGCTGATCCAGCCCGTCAACACGCTGCGCGGGGCCACTTCGGCGTTCAGCGGCAGCGCCGGGAAACTTCCCAGCGCCCGGCGGATCTCCGACACCGCGCCCTCGCCCACCTTGCGGGACGCCGTATCCACCGCCACCACGCCGCGGCGCACGTCGATGCACACGTCGACGCGTGACGGCTTCACGAACGCCTTGGGCAGCAGTTCGTGCAGCAGGTCGTCTTTGATGCGCTTGCGCGTCTTGCCGCCGGGCTTCCGCCCTTCCTTGGCCTCGATCTCGGCCAGTTTCTTCTGCAGCGCTTCGTTGACCACGGCGCCGGGCAGGATCTTGTCCTCGCCGCCGACGGTAAGCCACAGCGCATCGCCGGCCTGCGCGAACAGCGCATCGTTATCTCGGCCGAACGGCGACACGAAACCGCGCGACGACAGTTCCAGCGGCCCGACCGGCTTCAGTGCGGCATCTGCCAGCAGGTCCTGCAGCCACGGCTTTTCGGCGTCCATCGGGTCGGGACCGACTTGCCACACCATCGTGGGCGGGAAACGGAACATCACCAGGTTGCGGAAGAACATGGGTCAGCCCTCCCGCGACAGCAGCCGCGCACGCAGCGCGTCGGTGGCTGCCCAGCCCGCGCGGCGCGCGGCGTAGCGATCGCCGCCGGTGGTGGACCAGGCGCGGTCGACGGCCGCCAGCGCGGGGCCTGCCGGCACACCGCAGCGGTGCGCGTCGCGCCGCATGTTGACGCGCACCATCAGGCGATGGCTGACCTTCGGAAACTGCGGGGGTTGCGGCGTCGCGCCGCCTGTGATGCACTGGTGCACGGTCAATCTCCTAGACGGGTTTGGTCATCCGAAGCCCTCGGCGTTCCAGCGCCGGGGGCTTCCTTGTTTGCGGGCCGTGCCCGCGCTACCGCGACCAGCTTTTCCAGCGAACCGCGGCGATACAGGCGCGTGCCCATGGGGGTGGACTGCATGACGGCGGGCACGCGCAGCGCGCCGTCATCGGAAACGAATTCCAGATTGGGCGACTTGCCCTTCGGCACCGGGTCGAACCCGATGTACCGGCAGCACCCTTCGAACTTGCGGGCTTCCATGTCACGCATKGGCGCTGTCCTCGGCCTCTTCGGCATTCAGGAACTTGGCGGCGCGCTGGGCGATGTCCTCGCTGGGGAACTGACGCGGGTAGTTGCCCGGCGTCAGTGCCACCTGTGGCTTGCCGACCGGCTTGCCTTCGGCGTCGACCTGTTCGAAACGGATAAGCCGCCACCAGCCGTGGCGGTCGGGATCGGAACCGGGGAACCACTGCTGCCAGGCATTCATTGCCATCAGCCCACCACCTTCAGCGAGGGCTTGGCCCCCGGCAGCTTGCCCATGGCGTCGGTGATCATGGCTGCGGCAGTCAGATGCGCGCCCATGCTTTCGTGCAGCTCTTCCAAGGCCTTGGCGAAGTGGTGCTGGTCCTCCGGGCCGATGGCGTTGTTGTCGGCCAGCATCACCGCAATGGACTGCACGGCGTCAGCCGCGCGGCGCATCAGTTCCGCGGGCGCGCCCACCTGCCCCACCACGTCGTTAGGCATGGGCGGCTTGCGTGCCAGGATCAGCCCGTCACGGCCCAGCAGTTCGGCCAGCACGTGGTCGCGGTACGGATCGGGCAGCGCATTGATCAGCGACTCTTCGATGTCCACGCACATGCGGATCTCGCCCGACAGGATGCGGCGCACCGTCTGCGTGTTCAGACGCGTAGCACGTTCGTGGTTGTCGGCGGTGGTGGCCACGTGGAATTCCACGTCGCGGTCTTCCACCGCCACGGTGTCGTGGTAGTGCAGGACCACTTCGGCCGCATAGGCGTTCCACTGCGTGCGGCTTTCCAGCACGGCGGCATTGACCAGCGTAGAAATGACCTGCGAACGGGTCGGGCGAGGGTTAGCCACGGGTGTTGACCTCGGCAAGTTCGACGCCCTGCGACTTCTGGAACAATCCCAGCAGTTCGTCCTGGCGCGTGTTGATCAGACTGTCGACGCGGCCGTAAATCACGGCGGGCGTGGCAGAGTCGGTGATGCATTCGTGCGCCTCGCGCAGCGTGGCGATTTCGTGCATCAGTGCGGCGGCGCGCGCCGCGTCGGCCGGCGGCAGGATGGATGCGTCCAAGATCATGCCGCCACCTTGCGCAGCCACAGCGACTGCGGCCCGAAGTCTTCGGTGTCGTACACCGCGACCAGCTGCCAGCCTTCGCCGTCCGGCGATGACGGCTGCCACTTTGTGACGCCGCCACCGTCCGCCCAGTACTCGTCGTGTTCCGGCTCGCCTTCGTCGTGGTCGACATCGAGCCCATGGAAACTGACTTCGAAGCCGGCATCCCGGATGGCATGGGTGTCCAGTGTTATGTCATCGGGTTCGTCGCCGACCATGAACCGGTCCAGATCGGGATGATGTGCATACCCGCTTTCATCGCGCACAGGCATGGCTTCGGGCGCGAACAGGGCGCGGATGGGTTGGTCGTGACTCATGCGTGTACCTGATGGGCTAGGCGCCGGTCGGCGCGTTCGATACGGGCCACTTCACGACGGCATGCGTCGAAGATCCCCGCGTACTCCGCACCCAGCGGCGACCGGGTGAAGTGGATGGAAACGTCAGCCGCCTCGCGCATCAGGCGCGATGCCAGCTGGCGACGGAGCGAAAGCGCGTAAGACTTCTGGCAGCACGACAGCGTGGCGTTCTTCAGCGCGTCGGTGCCCTGATAAACCCACCCCGGGCGGGTCTGGTTGGGGTGGCGGCCGGGGCGCGTGGTCATGCCTGCTCACCTCCCGAAACCGCCGCTTCGTGAACCACCGGCATGGGCGGGATATGTTTCAACCCGCCATGCGAATTGATCACCCGAGACACCGACGTTTTCTGCCAGCGCTTGCCGCCGTTGGGCGCGCGTATGCCGCGCTTGAACAGTTCGTCGGCGATGGCTTCCAGGCTCATCTGCGCCGGGCCGTCGTGCGGGCCGCGCAGGTCCATGATCAGTTCGCGGTGCGGCCAGGTGGCCGGGTCGCGGAACAGCGACTGCCCCACCACGCGGCCGGCGTCATCGCTCCACGTGCCGCCCATGGCCACACAGCCATACGGCGTGGTGCCGTACACCCTGCCCCGCTCGCGCAGCGACTGCTGCGTGGCGCGTGTGCGCTCGCGGACCAGGTCGCGTTCGTATTCGGCCGCACCCATCAGGATGGTCAGCACGAACTTGCCCACCGCCGTGGTGGTGTCCACCTTTTCACTGATGGACTGCAGGRCCACGCCGGTGCGGTCCAGTTCGTCGCGCACGAAGTTCAGCCCGTGCTGCGCATTGCGGAACAGCCGGTCCAGGCGATAGACCACCACCACATCGGCTTCGCCAGCGCGCAGGCGGCGCAGCAGTTCACGGCCGCCGGGGCGCTTGTGCAGCGCGGTGCCGGCGCTGACGCCGCGATCCTCGACGACGTCGACCAGCGTGTGGCCGAACAGGCCGCACCACTGGCGGATCATGTCGGGTTGCAGGGCCAGGCTATGCCCCTGCCCCGCCTGTTCTTCGGTCGACACGCGGATGTAGCCCAGGGCGCGCATCAGTGCGCCCCCGCGGCCTGATGCACCGCCAGCAGTTCGGCGGCCGTCACTACCCCGCCCGCCGCCTCCGCCATCTTGATGGCCCGATCCCGCGTGGAAACGTACCCACGACGGCGGATCTTGCGCAGCATTTCGGTGGACACGCCGGCCGCATTGGCGGCTTCGCCTACGGTCGGGAACAGCGCCACCCACAGGTCGACCGGGTTCTGAGGTTGGGTCGGGATGCAATTCATAGTTGCGCAAACTACAACCGCAAATTGCGCTTGTCAACAACTCAAAATTGCCATTCGTCGGCTGGTGCTGCGCAACAATGGGTTGCGGTCTGAACGTGGGGCCGCCTGGCCCCCGCCCCCGCACGGTGGCCGAACCCCTGATTGGAGTGGCGGGCCTCCTACAGAGTCCCATGCCAACCGCGCCCTATCAGGAATTCGCCGGGCGCCTGCACAAGGCGCTCGACCGCGCCCGGTTTCCAGCTGACCGCGCCCGGACCGGCGCACTCGCCAACCGTTACGCGGTCACCCGCGAAACCGCCCGCAAATGGCTGGCGGGCTTGGCCCTGCCCGAACTCGAGCGAATGATCACGTTGGCCACCGATTTTCGGGTGGCGTTCGAATGGCTGGCCACCGGTCGCGGCACCCCCGATGTCGATGCCGGCAAGGTGGTGCGGGAGATAACCGCCACCTATGGCGACGACACGCTGCAAAAGCTCCACGCCTGGCTTGACACCCTCACAGACGAACAGCGCAAGGGGCTGATACAGTTTCTCGGGATCTGCTGAAGGGGGCCGACATGAAGTCCTGCATCATCGTGCTTGCGCTACTGGTCAGCGGCTGCGCCACGCGCGCCGTCGATTCCACCGCAGCTGCCGCCGTGCCGGCCGATCGCGTGCTGGCCTTCGCCAGCGCCGGCAGCGACACCGCACCGGTCACCATCACGCGCGACAGCGGCATGATGAACGCCGGGTGCCCTCTCGCTTTCCTGGTCGACGGCAAGCCGGCGCTGATGATCCGCCGCGCGGAAACCGCTACCCTGCACCTGCCTGCCGGCGATCGCCTGGTGGGTGTCGCGCCGGCCGGCGGCGGGCTGTGCGATTCGCAGGCCGACCGCTACCGCCGCGAAGTCAGCCAGCGCGTGGTCGCTGGTCAGCCTTTGCGTCTGCGCATCGGCCTTCAGTCCGATGGCGAGCCCTACGTGCAGCCCACGTCGGGCTGATCAGCGGATCTGGCCGGCGGCTTCCATCTTGCGGATGCAGCGCCGCTCGCCACGCCAGCGGATGCGGTCGGTGGTGGCCACACCCATCACGCGGTTGCCCCACAGCTTCCACGCCAGCAGCACCGCATCGGTGATGGGCTGACCGGGTGCCGGGTCTGCAGGCTCGGGCGGGAACTCGCCGGCCGGTTCGTCCAGGCAGTCAGTCACCCGCGGCGGCGTTGGCTTCGTCGATTGCCGGCTGGATGCTTGGCATCCCACCAGCAGGCATGCGGCAATCACCAGCGACAGCAACACTGGCCAGTGCGGTTTCCCGTGCATACGTGTTCCTCTGCGTCTGCGCGGCGCTGCGCGCGGTGTCGGCCCGGGTGTCGGTCGCGATCGCGCGGGCCTGTGCCTCGGCCTGCGTGGCGCGCTTCTGCTCGGCCTCGATGGCGAAGCGGGCGGCCTGCTCCATCTTCGTGCGGCATTCCGCCTTCGCCGCGCCAGCCTTGCGCCACTGCCAGGCATTGACGCCGACCGACACCGCCAGCGCTGCCCACGACAACAGCAGGACCAGCACCATGCCGGCGATCCACTGGCCCGCCGCGCCCCAGGCGGAAACCTGGTCGCGCAGCGCCATCAGCGCTTCAGCCGCGCGTTGCGGTGCGCGATCGCCAGACGTTCGGACCACCACAGCGACAGCCGCAGCGGTACCGTCTGCACGGTGATGGCTAGGCTGCGAGCCTGATCCGCGATGCCGAACGCCTTGTCGTATTGCGCCAGCGCGATCATCGCAATGCCCACGCGCAACAGCACCGACCACCAGCCCGGCACGTGCGGCTGCACCAGCGGGGCCATGCCGGTGGCGAACGCGCCGACCATGGCCAGCAACAGGCCGACCTGTGCTGTGGCCTTCCGCACGCACGTGGGCCGGTCAGCGACCAGCAGGAAGGTGCCGCACACCCAAAAGATGACGAAGCACACCAGCGCGTTGACGGTCAGCAGTATCCAGATCATGGGGTGTCCTCATTCCGAGATTTCCCCCTGGTGAAAACCGCCACCCAGGCATTCAACCCCGCCTGGAAGGTGCGTTCGAAGTAGTCGGCCGCCTTGATGCGCACCACCTGCATCAGGAAAGCCGCGAGCCCGGCAACCGCCTCCACCGGGATGGCGTTCATGCCATACGGCGACAGCTGCGGAATGTGGGCCAGCGCCACCGCGATCCATCCGCCAATGAAAGCATCGGCCGCGATCCCCAGCAGGCGCAGCGGCACCGCCTCCACGTCCTGCCCTTTGCGCTTCAGATAGCTGAAACCAGACCCCAGCATGGCCGCCGTCAGCGCCGCCACCGGAATGCCCAGCACCGGGTACCTGCTGAACGCATCGATGCCCGGCCACAACGGCACGGTGACGGCCAGTGCGAGCGTCAGCAGCGCATCGGGAATGGCGTGATGGTTCATGCGTAGTGCGCCTGTGCGGCCGCGACAGCCATGCGATGGTTCAGCGGCCACTTGCCGGCATGCGGCTTGCCGGGGCGCCAGGTGCGGAAGCGGTACAGATCCCACGCCGCCTTCGTGTCGGTCAGCGCCGGCAGGCGCTTCGGATCGGTGAACAGCAGCAGGCGCGCGACGCAGCACGCCAGCAGGTCGTCGGCTTCAAGGGCAAGCCAGATGGCCCGCGGTTCGAACGCGACGCCGCGTGCCGCGCATATCTGCGCCAACCAGTAGCGGCTGGCGGGATGCAGGTACACGCCCCACACCCCGCCCCTCGACGCCTTCGTGCCCAGTTCGAACTGCCACAACCCGCGCGCCGGGCCCTTCACATTGGGTCGCTTGGCGTCGATGACCTGCCAGCGGTGTTCCAGCGCCGATTCCTGCAGGGCGATGGCCAACAGCATCACGATGGCCTCGATGCTGGTCATGGCCGCCGGCAGCAGTTTCAACGCCGGCAGGATCACGCGCTTGATGGCGATGTCCTGGCGGATCGGCAGCGGGAGTTGCGGCGCGGTCATGTCAGCATTTCACGCGCCGCGGGATGGTCGGTCTACCGTGCCGGTTAACGCCTCATCCCTCCGTTGGCAGCGGGTCACGACTCAACTGCACGCGCTCGCTGGCCGCGCGCGCCAGGTAGTTGGCTGCCACCGGATCGATAAGGCCATCGAACCGCTGCCACAACACGTCGTCGACGCGTTCGAAGTGGCGCGAAGCGCGGAGGACGAAGCCGGCGCCGTCCAGCCGGCCGATGCGCTGGAACATGGCTTCGGCTTCTCCGGCATCGTTGAAGCTGATGGTTTGCCCCTGCGACAGCAGGTTCATCACGCGGATGTCTTCCGCGTCGGCGTTGGCCAGGAAGTCTTCGTAACTGATCATGGTGCGGGGCTCCTATCGGTTTTCGGCTTCGCGCTGCCGGCGCAAGCGCTCTGCCCGTTCCAGGGACAGCATGCGGGTTTCCACTCCGGTGGCCTGGGGCGCGGAAGGTGGAGTGACGGGCGCCGCTCTTTCCAGTCGGCGAACACGGCGCCACACGAAGATCAACGCCGCGACCAGTAATGCCGTGATGACCACAAGCGCCGCGTTCACTCCGCACCCTCGGTCGCCGCCGGCAACTCGGTGGGTAGCGTGCCGGCGGGCGTGGCGGTGGCCAGCTCTTCTGGCTTCGGCGCCCATTCCGGCGCACTGCCCTTGCGGAAAGCGAAGCCCGAACGCAGGTCACTGGTGCCCAGAACACGCAGCAGGTTTTCGACCTTGGCGCGGGCGGTGCCGTCCGCAAAGCCCTCTTGCCAGCGCCACGCCTGGCCGGCGCCGCTCTGTGCGGTCGGGTCCCACACCAGGTCGCCGTATTGATCGCCCTTCCAGTTCGGGCGGCCGTCGTACCGCGGCAGGGTCATCAGTGCTTCCGCTGTGACTTCGCCCGTGTGCCGCACCCACGCATCGTCCATTTCGATGGTGTCACCAATGTTGTCCTGGTGGACGGTGTGGGTGGTGCTGTTGCTGCGGCTGGCGTAGCCATTGGGCGCCTGCTTGAAGGTGCCGTCGGCATTCATTTCCCATGCCTGCGCCGTCATGTGGAAGTGATCTGCCTTCACGGACAGGTCGACTTCCATCACCACGCGCATGTACACGTCGCTGTCCTGTTCGTGGAAGTCGCGCACCTCCACGTTTTCGGGAAGGTTCGTGGGGTGGCCGGGTAGCTGGATCTGAATCAGTTTCACTGCGTCATCCTCATGGTTTGTACTGCGCGTTGTGAGTGGCGATCGCGATGCCGGCCACCTCGCCGGCAAGGAACATCCGGTTACCCAAGTCGACCTTCACCACCTGGCGGGCACCGACGAACTGCAGATCACAGACCAGTTCAGGCGTCATGCGGCCATCGCGTTGCACCAGCACCTGCTGGCCCAGCATCTGCGGCGTTTTCCTGATGCGCCCGTCTGGCAGATCCATCGGCGTGGACGCGCTCTGAACGATGGTCGCGCCTGACTCAGTCACCAGGCGGTAGCACTCTTCATCGCCGATGCTGATGGTGCGCACGGCGTGTGCTTCCACTTCTGCGCGCGGCACGCGCACGTCGATGCACGGGACAAGATCGCCCGGCTTCAGGTCGCGTACCAGGCGCCCATCGGGCAGCACCGTGTCGAAGTCCACGCACCAGTCGCCCGGGTTGCCGGTGCCGGGTCCACCACCTGAACCGGTTCCGCTTGTCGGAATCGTGACGTTGCCCACCACGATGGCACCTTCGCCAGCCTGTTGCGCATTCAGCACATTGGTCTGCGCGTAGTAGGTTCGGGTTCCACCGTCCAGGTACGGGTCCAAGGTGAAGATGATGTACGTGACGCCCTGCGTCAGGCCCGTCACCGCATTGGTGACGGCGTTATAGCTGACGGTCTCACCGCTGATGTTCGTACTGTGCGCATTGACCGTCACCTGGCCGGAGCTATTTGCGGTCAGTGCAGTGGCGTTCCTGACGGATGCGATACCAGCGACCAGCGAAGCACGGCTGTTGCGCGCGCCGCCAAGAATCACACGACTGCCCCGCACGTTCAGGCCGATGCGGCGGACCCCAGCATCCATCGCCAGGTCGACGTTGGCTGTGCGCCCATAGGTCGTGCCGTCAGTAATCTGGTTCTGGTCGAGTGTCGTCTGTCGACGGATTTGACACATGCGGAAGCGCGCGTGCGTAGTTGCCCACGGCATGGTCACATTGCCGCCGGTGGTGTTGTTCCACTGCACGCCTACAATCGGGCGAACGTAAGCAGTACCGGCTGGAATGGTGACAAGGTGTTCGGTAAGCCAATACCCTGAGTGGTTGGCGGCCTGCCGACCCCCGTAGCCGATGTCTGCACCGTCCTTGTTGTAGAAGTTGAGGCCACAGTAGGTAAAGATATCGATGCCGGCTGGCCGAGTGGTGCCGATATCTACTACGCCTTCCGACCGCACAATAAATTTCTCGCCCGGCTCAACAGCGAAGCGATCGCCCGTGCGGACATACACTTGATTCGATCCGGGCCCTGCGGTGCCGCCGCTGTCACCAATGAAGAGTTGCATCTGATTGCCGGCGGCATACGATTCCAACCCAACGCCGACCGCAGATGTGTATGCGCCACCAACGCTATCGTTCATCCAGCCATCTGCGACGAACTCGCCTTGGACTGGTGCATATTGATTGATCGGGAACTGACCAAAGTTCTGGCCGAAATTTCCGTTCGGCACGAAGCTTTCGCCACTACTGACGGCGCGCGGCTGGTCGTCGGTAAAAGCGAGGCGGATGTTGTCAAACACCCAGAAACCGGCGTTGCATCCAGTGGTGATTAGATTGGCGTTCGCCCTCACTGCTCCATATGGAACAGTGATCTTTCCAGTGACCGTGCGCCAATAGCCGTTAGCCTGCTGGCCAGTAGACGGTGCCGATGACCATGCAAGATTCTTCTCTCCAATGAAGGTGCCGTCCTTGTTGTAGAACACAAGGCCGATTGCACTCTCACCATTGGCGAGGTTTTGCCAGCGGCCAACGCAGCCGATGACGGAGATGACTTGTCCGGGTCGTACCTGAATAGACTTCTGGTTGACCGCACGTGCGTTCGGGTTTCCCAACGAAGCGCTGAACACCATGATGCGGGAACCGCTAAGAGCGGCTGCATTCTCTTCGGTGTACATGCCGGTATCACGATTCCAATACAGGTCGGCTTGTTCAAACGACGGGTTAAAAACCAGCGAGTCCGTCGCGGCCGAAAAGTCGTCGGCGTTCTTCGACCAGCCTGTGCCATTCCAGTAATATGTGTCTTTGTAGCTCGGGCGATACCACATATCACCAACGATGTAGCTACCAGCGCCCGGTGTGGCATCTTGCACAAACAAACGGATGCGAGCGTTAGCAGTCGTCTGCGCGGTATTTGCTGCACCCTGCGCATTGCTGGCGTCAATAATTGCCTGCGGCAGTCGGTTGTCAGTGGACTCAACCCATGAAGAGCCGTTGCACCAGTACCACTTCCCGTCGTCGCTGTCCTGCCAGTAGTCGCCGATCTTTGCGCCACCACCGCCGATGGATGGCGCGGCCGCCTGCCGATAGATATCAACTTGACCATCCGCCGTCGCCTGCGCGGAAAGTGCGGTGATCAGAGCGGAGAGCGCCACGCCGGCCGGCGTACCGCGCGAATAGGCCGACGGACTATTGAGCGTTCCGACGGCCTCTTCAATCATTACACCGTCAATCCGGATGTCGGTTCCGTTTGCACCATTGACCAAAAGGCGAATAGCAATGCGCTCGCCGGTCATTGCGCTGGCGTCTAGTAGCGCAGAGATACGGCGCCATTGTCCGTCGTTGACAAACGTGAGCGGGCCTGATGGTGAGTCGGTGAGGGTGTTTGATTGCAAATCAACACTACCGGACGTAATGCTGTTCGTCAGGTAATAGAAGGACACGATGTACCGCTTTCCTGTGGTGTGCTGGATGTTCCAGCCCAGCGACGGGCACAAGAAAATAAAGCCCGACGTTCCAGCTGTCTGCCGCTGAAGAAGAAGGCTTGCTGCCACCTTCTTGAAGGTGGCATCGCGGCTGGCCGTGAGGTTGGACGGCACCAGCTGCGGAAGCGTCGTGTTTTCGAACGTGCTGTACTGGTCGGGTAGGACGTTGACGCCGCTGCCGCCAAGTCGACCAGGCGTTATCAGACCGTCGGGCGCCACGGTCTGGTCGGGCACACTGTATGTCGCGGACTTTACCGGCGACGACTTGATGCCCAGCGAATTGATGGCGGTGATGCGCGCTTCGAAGGTGCCCGGCAGCACGTTTGGCACATCCACCGACGTGCCGGCCACGCGGCCCGCCGCGATCCATTCGCCCTGCCCCTGCCGCCATTCGACGTCGTAGACGATCGCGGAAGCGATCGCCTGCCAGTCGACATTGACCACCACCTGCGCGGTGATCTCGCCCGCCACTTCACGGTGCGTGATGGTGATTCCGGTGGGCGGAAGCTGCACGCTGGGGGGCAGGATGGTGGTGGGCGCAGCCTCGACGTAGACGCCATTTTCCACCGCATCGAACTTGCCTTCCGCGTGCTGGATCGCCGTGAGGGTGTACGTCATCCCCTCGTTCTCGGTCACACTGATAACGCGGAACTTCTGTGCCGCAAGCGTTTCGCTCTGCACGGTCCAGACCGCGCCGACCACCGGGATATCGGTGAACGGGGTCGTGGTGGTGATGACGCGCCCGACCACGGACTGCACGGTCCGTTCTTGCGCCACGGCGTCGGGAAGCACGCAGCTGATCGTGTCGCCTGGCGCCACGGTGGGCGCGGCGTCCACCGTGATGGCGCTGTTGGTGGCCAGTGACACGCGGCCACCAATGCGCCGCCCTGCACGGGCCGGGTCGGCGACCAGCACCACCTGCCCAGGCTGCGCCACCGTGCCTTCCAGGCCCACGGAGAACGTCACCGTGTTGGTTTCCATGTGTTCGGTGAACAGTAGCCAGCGCCCGGCGCGCTGCGCCTGCGACTTGGACGTGCACCCGAACGCGATGATGTCGGTCTGGTTGATGCCGTAGCGGGCGATGCCCTCTTCGAAGATGACCGGCTCTACCTTCGCGCGTCCGAAGTCGGTAGGGTCATTCCAGCTGACCATCGCTACGGTGTGACGCGCTTTCTTGCCGCTTCCCTGATACAGGAACTTGCCGTCGATGACGTTGGCCGCGGTGTAGATGTACACCGGGTCTTCCGGCATGTCGGCCACGGCCTTGATGGTGGCCCCGGTCCAGAACGAAATACCGCGGAAGATGGACGCCAGGTCCTGCAGCAGTTTGAACGCATCGACTCGCGTCTGCAGGTACACATTGCAGGTGAAGCGGGGTTCCTGTCCGCCGGCACCGTTGGACACCAGTTCGTCGCAGTAGCGGGCGATTTTGTACAGGGCCCACTTGTCGACCTGCGACGGCTGCACCAGATGCCCCAGGCCATAGCGCGGATTGGTGGCCAGGTCGTAGTAGATCCACGCCGGGTTGTTGGTCCACGCCGGCTGGAATGTGCCGTCCCAGATACCGGTATACGCACGGGTCGTCGCGTTGTAGTTCGACGGCACCTGCACGATGCGGCCGCGGATGTGATACGCACGCGTTGGGATGTTCTGGAACTGCGACGCGTCCACCACCACGGCGGCCAGCGCGCTGTTCGGGTATCGGAACTTGCCGTCGAGGATCTCCGCGAAGGACTCCACGAAGGTCAGGTCAGCGACCGACCCGCTGTTGGCCTGCGGGGTGATGCGCCGCACCCGGACGATCCAGCCACTGGATGCCGCCGGCAGATCGATGCGGTGGCTGCGTACATACTTTGTCGACGTCTTGCCCGTGAAAGCGCTGTTCAGGACGGTCACGAACGAACCACCATCGGTCGACAGGTCGATCGCGTACTGGACCGAATGCCCCTTGATGTCGCCGTTGCTGGTGTCTGCCTTGCTTAGGGTCGGCACCGACAGACGCACGCGGATGGCCGACAGCGCGGTGTTGTTGATCGCCCGCGTCCACGGCGTTCCCTGCTGCAGTTCCAGGTTGACGCCCAGTTCGCTTTCGACCGCCGGGAAGCCTTTGATGTAGTCCTGGTCCTGCG
>NZ_JBGFFG010000050.1:0-12578 GCF_056175765.1 Pseudoxanthomonas sp. LjRoot204_2
GCGCAATGCCGGCAAGCACGCCGGCGGCGTGGTGATCGCGCCGTCGCCGCTGTCGGACTTCTGCCCGCTGTTCGCCGAACACGACGAAGGCGGTCGCGGCAAGAATCCGGTCACCCAGTTCGACAAGGACGACGTGGAGGCCGTCGGCCTGGTGAAGTTCGACTTCCTGGGCCTGCGAACGCTGACCATCATCGACTGGGCGGTGAAGGCGATCAACGAACGGCATGCCCGCGCGGGCGTGCCGCCGGTCGACATCACCACCATCCCGCTCGACGACGCCAGCGTCTACCGCGACGTATTCGCCAACGGCAACACCGGCTCGGTGTTCCAGTTCGAATCCACCGGCATGCGGCGGGCCCTGAAGGAAGCCAAGCCGGACCGCTTCGAGGACCTGATCGCGCTGAATGCGCTGTACCGGCCCGGCCCGATGGACATGATCCCGTCGTTCGTCGAGCGCAAGCACGGCCGCGAGGAATTCGAGTATCCCGACCCGCGCACGCGGACCATGCTGGAAGAGACCTACGGCATCATGGTCTACCAGGAGCAGGTSATGCAGAYSGCGCAGATCSTCGGCGGCTATTCGCTGGGTGGCGCCGACCTGCTGCGSCGTGCGATGGGCAAGAAGGTGCCGGCCGAAATGGCCAAGCACCGCGAGATCTTCCGCGAGGGCGCCGCCAAGGGCGGCGTGGAAGAGCGCAAGGCCGATGAAATCTTCGACCTGATGGAGAAGTTCGCCGGCTACGGCTTCAACAAGTCGCATGCCGCCGCGTATTCGCTGGTCGCCTACCAGACGGCGTGGCTGAAGAAGCACTACCCGTCCGAGTTCATGGCCGCCACGCTGTCGTCGGACATGGACAAGACCGAGAAAGTCGTCGGCTTCCTCGATGAAGCGCGCGGCCTGGGCCTGAACGTRCTGCCGCCGGACGTGAACCATTCGGACTTCATGTTCGTCGCTACCGACGCCAACACCATCCGCTACGGGCTGGGCGCGGTGAAGGGCGTCGGCCAGGGTGTGTGCGAGAGCATCGTCGAGGCGCGCAAGGACGGCGGGGACTTCCGCGACCTGTTCGATTTCTGCAAGCGCGTCGATTCCTCCAGGCTCAACAAGCGCGCGCTGGAAGCGCTGATCAATGCCGGTGCGCTCGACGCGCTGGGCCGCAACCGCGCCTCGCTCGCGCTGCAGCTGCCGGAGGTGCTGAAGGCCATCGACCAGATCAGCAAGAACCGCAATGCCGGCATCGTCGACATGTTCGGTTCCAGCAGCGGCGGCGACGACATCCACGTGGAGCTGCCGGTCACGGACGAATGGCCGCTGATGCAGGTGCTGCACGGCGAACGCGAGACCCTGGGCCATTATCTCAGTGGCCACCCGATGGACCCGTATCGCGACGACCTTCGCTCGCTGGTCGGCAACGACCTCAGCGAGCTGGACCGCATCTGGTCCAGTTCGTCCGGCGGYGACAAGAAGGGTTGGCGTCCCGAAGTGAATGCCATCGTCGCGGGCCAGGTGGTGGGCATCCGCCGCAAGGGCGACAGCCAGGTCTTCGTGCAACTGGAAGACGGTCGTGGCCGCATCGAATGCAGTGCGTTTTCCGATGCGCTGGCGGAGTTCGGCGCGCTGATGACGCGCGATCGCGTGCTGGTCATCAAGGGTGGACTGCGCGAGGACGAGTTCAGCGGTGGCTACAGCCTGCGCATCCGACAGGTGTGGGACTACGCCCAGCTCTGCCAGCAGCACGCGCAGCGCCTGCAGCTGCGGCTGGACCTGCGCGTGCCCGGCCTGTGGGAGCGCGTCGATGCGCTGCTGTCGCGCCACCGCCCGGGCGGCACGCCCCTGCGCCTGGACCTGCTGATGGCGACCGACGGCGCCGCCATCGCCGGCATGCTGGACCTCAACGGCCAGAAGGCCGTGCGCGTGGATGCCGAACTGCTCGATGCCCTGCGCGCGATGCCGGGCGTGCGCGCGGCCAAGCCCGCTTTCAGCCGTCCTTGGGCGAACTGACGCGCTGCGCGTGCGCGATGGCGGCCCTACCCCCCCGTACGTGACCGCTGGAGCGCTTCGGCTACACTTTCCCCCTTTCCGGCCCATGGCCCGCAGATGAACCCGAACTACCTCGATTTCGAACAGCCCATCGCCGATCTGGAAGCCAAGATCCAGGACCTGCGCGCCGCCAGCACGGGCCCGGCGGTGAATGTCGATGCCGAGGTCCATGCGTTGCAGGACAAGCTGCGCGTGCGCACGGCACAGATCTTCCGCGACCTGTCGCCGTGGCAGGTATCGCAGCTGGCGCGCCATCCGGCGCGCCCTTACACGCTGGACTACATCAGGGTCTTCTGCGACGAGTTCCAGGAACTGGCCGGCGACCGCGCGTTCGCGGACGACTCCGCCATCGTCGGCGGCCTGGGCCGCATCGACGGCCGCAGCGTGATGATCATCGGCCACCAGAAGGGGCGCGACACCAAGAGCAAGATCGCGCGCAACTTCGGCATGCCGCGTCCCGAGGGTTATCGCAAGGCGCTGCGCCTGATGAAGATGGCCGAGCGCTTCAAGCTGCCGCTGCTGACCTTCATCGATACGCCGGGCGCATACCCGGGCGTGGGCGCGGAAGAGCGCGGGCAATCGGAAGCCATCGCCCGCAACCTGCTGGAAATGGCCGAACTGAAGATCCCGATCATCTGCACGGTGATCGGCGAAGGCGGCAGCGGCGGCGCGCTCGCCATCGGCGTCGGCGACCGTACGCTGATGCTCGAGTACGGCACCTATTCGGTGATCTCGCCGGAAGGCTGCGCGTCGATCCTCTGGAAAGACGCCGCCAAGGCCAAGGACGCGGCCGAACAACTGGGCCTGACCGCCAAGCGCCTGCATGGCCTGGGCCTGGTCGACAAGGTCGTTCGCGAGCCCATCGGCGGCGCGCATCGCAACCCGCGCCAGATGGCGGTCCGCCTGAAGGCCGTGCTGCTCAATGAGCTGGATGCGCTGGACCAGTTGCCGGTCGATCAGTTGCTGCAGAAGCGCTACGAGCGCCTGCGCGGCTACGGCGCCTACGAAGCGGCCTGAGTCCGCACGGGGGATGGCCTGGCTCAGAGCCACCCTCGGGACCCTGCTGGCAGTTGCGACACTCGTCACGGGGTTCTGCTTCGGTCTGCATGCCTACGGCGCTTCCGGACTTCCCGACGACCTCGATCCGAATCGCTACCGCGCTACGCCGGCGTTGCGAGCGCTTTATCTGGACGTTGAAGCAGGCGCCATCGAGGACGTGCCACGCCTCAACCCCGTCAGCATCTGGGGCTACTCGCTCTGGCACTACTCGGGCCGGCAACGCGAACCCCTCGGTCACCAGCTGCGACTGCTCGGCCGTGCAGGACGTGCTCTGGTGATACGACAAGATGCAGGTCAGTCGGCCGCTACGCGCTGGCACCTCACCCAACTGGCGGCCACGACTCACGTCAGTCGCACCTGGAGCATCGGACGGATGGTCGACACGGTGTTGGCGGAGAGCGGATTCGGCCGCAACGCCCGGGGCATCGAACAGGCGGCGCAGGCCTGGTACGGCCGACCGCTGGCCGATCTGGTGCCCGAGGAACGCGTTTTGCTGATCGCGCTAATGAAAGGTCCGTCGTATTACGACCCCGCATGTCGTCCGGAACGCTTCGCCAACCGTTATCGCCACCTCGCGGCGAAGGCCGGAGGATTCGATGCCGATACCGCGCTACCGCGTGCGTTGGCGCGACTGTCGATGCAGGGCTGTCCCGGCCGGCGCTGATCGCCGGCAGGACAGCGCGGGGTCACAACGACCTGAGGAAATCCACCAGCGCACGCCTGTCCTCGGCGCTCATCGCCTCGAACCGCTGCTTCGCCGCCGTCCCCTGTCCGCCATGCCACAGYACGGCCTCCTCCAGCGTGGCGGCGCGACCGTCGTGCAGGTAGCGCACGTTCGGATCGATGCTGGACGCAAGGCCGAGGCCCCACAGCGGCGCGGTCCGCCACTCTCGGGCGGTGGCGCGGCCTTCGACGTAGGTGTCGGCCAGGTCCGGCCCCATGTCGTGCAGCAGCAGGTCGGTGTACGGCCGGATGGTCTGGTAACGCAGTTCGACGAACCGGTGGTGGCCCGTGCGCAGTGCCGGGACGTGGCAGGTGCTGCATCGCGCGGCGTCGAAGAGCTGCGCACCGCGTTTCACGCGCAGCTGCCGGGCGCGCGCCTGGGCGTCCTGTTCCAGCGGATTGTCGAAGTCGCGTCGCGGCGGCACGCCCAACAGACTCAGGTAGAGCGTGGTGTGGTGGATGTCGGCCGCCGTCAGTCTTGCGCTGCCGTTGTCGACCTGTGCACACGCCGTGCCCTGGCTGCCGCGTGCGCATTCCAGCGACGGCATCAGCGGTGTCGTGACGCCCATGTCGGTGTTGAGCGCGAGCGATGTCTGCTGTTCCAGCGTCGCCGTGCCCGCTTTCCAACCGAACCGTCCGACGCGGCTGAGTCCCGCATCGCGCGCATCGGCCACCACCTGCAGCCGCCCGGCGGCCCCATCGGGATCACCCTGCTGCGCCAGCGCCAGTCGCTCCAGCTGCTGCTCGGGGACGGCTTCCAGCAGACCCAGGCCGATCAGCGAGGGCGCCACGCGTACCGACAGCGCCGTCGGCATCGCCAGCGGCTGACCGGCACGGTCGCGCAGCGCATAGGTCGGGCGGCGCAGCACATAACCGCTGCCATCGGCATAGCGGCCCGGAAGCTCAGTGTACCCGGTGAGCACCAGTTCGGCTTCGCGCCCGTCGAGGTTGGCGCCGGCTTCGCGATAGGTGCCCTGCTGCAGGCGCAAGCCGAAGCGTGCATCCGGCGCCTGCGTGCCCGCACCCGCCACCCCGACGAACACGCCCAGGCGATTCAGCGGCGCGCCGACCACGGGCGAACTGCGGCCATTGCCGGTGTGGCAGTCGACGCAGCGCGTCTGCGAGAAGCGCGGCGCCGCCTTGCCGGCATGCGCAGCGAAGACGGTGTTGCTCTCCTCGGAATGGCGACCGCTGGCGAACGAGGTATGGATCAGCCGGCGTCCTTCGGCCCACGACTGCATGTTGTAGCCGGCGATGTTGTGCGACGCCTGCTGCAGCATGCGGAACGGCTCGCTGGAGGTGTCCTCGTGCAGCGTCATCCACGGACCGGCACTGAGTGCTTCGCCCGGCATGGCCAGCGAGTCCAGCGGACGCTGCACGCCGTAGCCGGGCCCGCGGAACCAGGACACGATGCCGTGCGATCCCGCTCGGTAGACCAGCGCTTCGGCGTAGTAGTTGAAGCGCCCGATGAGGTCGGGATTGCCGGCCAGGAAGATGCCCAGCTCGAACTCCACCAGGTCGCCCTTGCGCAGCGGCCGGTGCGATTCGTTGGCGGCGGTGCGGATCTCCTTGACCAGCACGAAGGCGTTGCCCGGCGTGCCGGCCGGCGGCGTGTAGTTGCTGCCGGGGTCCTGCCCGAGCTGCGCGTAGCCGGTGATCGGCGTCTGCCCGACCACGCCGCCAGGCAGCAGCTTCATGCCGCCGTTGTCCGCGTACAGCGCGACCGAGGTAGGCGCCAGCGGATCCTCGCTGCGCCGGCCGATGTAGCCGTGCCGGAAATTGGTGCCGTACCAGTAGTGCTGCGGCCTGACCACGATGGTCAGGATGCGCTGCTCGCCCGACGTGCCGGGCACCGCATCGTCGTGGATGACGATCTCGTGCGTGCGCCGTTCGAAATACTGCGGCGGGAACACCTGGTAGCTGTCGTCGACGATGGGTTCGCGCGCATGGCGATCGCGCACGCGGCCACCGACGTGGGTCACCAGGGTACCGTCGTCCTGCGTGTAGAGGACCGGTGCGGCATCGTCGGGCCAGAGGAGCGGCTGGTAGGTGGCCGAGGGCGGCACCGGCCGCGGCGGCGGCAACAGCGGCTGCGTGCCGTTCTGCCGCACCGCCTCGGGCTCGCCCGCGCCCAGGTGGAACTGCTGTGCCGGCACCGCGGCGCACGCGAGCTGCTCAAGTACGGCGCCCGCCGCGGTGGACGCGGCGGTGATGCCCAGGCACTTTCCGCTGTTGACGTTGACGACGCGGTACCGGTCGCTGGTGTCGATCCGCTGCAGGCGGAATCGCTGCGCGCCGCTGCCGTTGTCCTCCCACTGCTGCACGATGACGTGGTCGGCGCCCGATCCTGCGGGAATGTCGGCGGACTTCTGTGTGGCCAGGTTGCGCAGTCGGTACTGCCCTGTCGTCGTCTCGGCGATATCGAAGAATTGCCGGTGCAGCGTGGCATCGCAGACCGATTGCACCAGCGGGGTGCCGTTGGCGGCACTCCCCTCCCGGACCTCGATGCACAGACCGCTCGCCACGCTCACGATGCGATAGCGGCCGGACGGGACCGGGTCGATATTGATGTTCTGCGGCGGAGCGGCCTGCGCTTCGGCGGACGCCGTCGTGGCCGTGCCACCGGCCATCCCCGCCGGGGAGGCCGACGCGACGCGCGCGCGACTCCAGAACGGCGCGTCGTCCGTGTCGTCGGACGGTGCGGAGCAGGCGGTCAGCGCCATGACGGCCAACACGGAAAACACCGGCGCGCGGCGGCGCCGGACGAACACGGGCAAAGGCATCGGGTACCGACTCCAGGGGACGCGTGGGGAACGTCGGCGGCACGCTCGCCTCATTCCCCGAAACGGGCGCGCGCCATCCGATGGTCGGACGCGGCATCGTCGCAGAGCGTTCGCCCGCACTGCTGTGACCGGCGCCGCACATCATGGTGCGAGGCGCATGCGGCCGGCCGGCGCCCTGCGCTGGCGCCGGTCAAGCGGATGGCCGATGCTTGGCGCTCCGCCGCCACTTCCATTACCGCATGAGCCCACTCCTGCTGCTGACCTATGCCGTCCAGATCGCGTGCTGCGTGCACGTGGTGCGCACCGGTCGCCCCCTCTACTGGGTCTTCATCCTGCTGGTCTTCCCGTTCCTGTCGGCCATCATCTATTTCATCGCCGAGATCCTGCCCGACCTGCGCCACAGCCCGTCCGCCCGCCGCACCGTGCGCAACGTGCGCAACCGCATCGACCCCGAGCGCGACCGCCGCGACGCCGCCAGGCTGCTCAAGGCGGCAGACACGCCGGAGAACCGTCGCCGGCTGGCCGACGAAAGCCTGCGCAGCGGCGACTACGCACAGGCCGCCGAACTGTACGAACAGGCGCTCAAGGGCCTGTACGCCAGCGATCCCGACCTCATGCTGGGACTGGCGAAGGCGCAGTTCGGCCTGGGCGAGTCGGCGAAGGCGCGTGCCACGCTGGATGCCCTGATCGCGGCCAATCCCGGCTTCCGTTCCGTCGACGGCCATCTGCTGTACGCGCGCACCGTGGAAGACACCGCCGATGCCGCCGCCGCGATCCACGAGTACGAGGCCGTGGTGCAGGGCTATCCGGGCGAGGAGGCGCGGGCGCGTTTCGGCCTGCTGCTCAAGCGCCAGGGCGAGCATGCCCGCGCACGCAGCGTGTTCCAGGAGATCCTCGACCGCTCCGACGCCGCGCCGCGCTACTACCAGCGCGAGCAGCGGGACTGGATCGAGGTGGCGAAACGGGAGCTGGCCACGTTGCCGCACGCCTAGATCGCGTCAGAACAGCCCCACGACCTTGCCGGTGATGTCCTCGCGCCGGGTCATGGGTTGCATCCGGCTGTCCACGCTGTTGTCGCGATTGTCGCCCATCATGAAGTAGTGCCCCTGGGGCACCCTGACCGGCGCGAACGCGAGGGCGTAGCCCGTGCGCACGTTCTGCGCCGCGACGTACGGCTCATCCAGCGCAACACCGTTGATGTGCACCTTGCCGTCGACGATCCCGACCCATTCGCCGGGCAGCCCGACGACGCGCTGTAGCCACACCTGGCCCGCGTGTTCGGGCACAAGCAACGTCACCACGTCACCGCGCTGCGGACGATGGCGGGTGTAGTAGCCGGCGCGTGTCACCAGCACCTGGCCGGGCACGATGCCGGGCAGCATGCTGGACGAAGGCACACGGTACAGGCCGTGCCCCAGGACGCGCTGTCGCGGATCGATCGAGCGCGCACCGAACGGATTGAAGGCGTACATCGCCAGCGACACCGCCGGGATGAGGATCATCAGCGCCACCAGCACGCGGGCGATGGAACGGCGAAGGCGGGACATGCTTCCCCAGCGGCGGGACCGATGACGAGCATGCCGCAGATCGCCGCACCCCGCACGCGTGGCCATGGGCCTCGCCCGATGGCGGGCGGAGATCTCCGTCCGCACCGCGGATCCGCCGCGCATCGGGTGAACCCGCGGCATGCCCGCCACCCGCGCCTGGCCGCATCGGCGCCATGGGTTGCGAAACCCTGCGCACGGTGGACGCGGGCGCCGTCCCGCGGCCCAGTCCTCGTCAGGCAGCGCGCCTGTCGGAGACCGTATCCTTCTGCCGACTGAGGTCTTCTTCCGCACGAAGGTAGACAAGATGCATGGCCTCGCCCGGCAGGGCGGTGGCGGCCCCCACGAGCATCGACAGTCCCTCACGCTGTCCGGCACGTCGCGCCGCGTCGCGAAGCGCATCCACGCGCGCATCCGCCTGCTCACCGTGGAGCAGCACGACGTACTCGGCACTGCCGGTGACCCGACCGACGTGATCGCCCCGTGCGGGCTGCACACAGGCATCGAAATCCGTCCCCAGCCCCTCCAGCTTCCGCTCCAGCACCCGTTCCCCCAACCGCCGCACGGCGTCCGCCATGCCTTGCAGCTCGATGATGGCTACCGTGAACGCAGGCGCGTCCGCCGTATCGGTGACCACCGCGGGCGTGCCGGCCTGGAGCGCAGCGAGCGCCGATGCGTCGTGCTCTGCCCTGTGCGCGTCCAGCAGCGCCATCGTGACGCGTGCGAGCGACCGCAACGAGGCCTTCTGCTGGCCACTGAGCCGGCGGGGCTGCGTGTCGACCACGCAGACGGTCCCGATCGCCTCACCGTTGCCGGTCACCAGCGGCATGCCGGCATAGAAGCGCGCCTTGATGTCGCCGGTCACGATGGGGAAGTCGGTGAAGCGCGCATCCTCGCTCAGGTCCTGCACCTCCAGCAGGTCCTCCGGATGCCGGATCGCATGGTCGCAGACGGCGGTATCCCGCGTGGTCTGGTGGTCATCCAGTCCGAGGCGTGCCTTGAACCACTGGCGATCCCGGTCGATCAGCGAGACCACCGCGATGGGCGTGCCGCAGAGCGCCGCGGCGAGCGTCACCAGGTCGTCGTACACCGTGGCAGGTAGGGTATCCAGCACGTGGTAACGGTCGAGCGCGTGCTGTCGCCGGGTTTCCGCAAGGGATGAGGCCGTGGACGCTGTCATGCGTTCTCCTTCGTTTCGGTGACGCGATCATCCTCGCCCGTGGCCGGTTCACACACCGTCAACGCGCCGTCGATCGCGGTGTGACCGGCTGCACATCGCACGCTTCGCCGCTAGCATGCACGCATGCAGCACCCTGCCCTTCCTTCGCTCGCCCTGTCGCCGTCGCCGGTCGCGGGCCGGGTGTGGGTGGCGTTCAGTGGTGGACGGGATTCGACGGTGTTGCTGCACCGGCTGGCACAGGATCCGGACGTACGCGCGCGAGGACTGCAGGCGATCCATGTCCATCACGGACTGCAACCGCAGGCCGACGCATGGGCAGCGCATTGCGAAACGACGTGCCGGGCACTCGGCGTGCCGTTACAGGTGCACCGCGTGCACGTCGATACCTCGCGGGGCGAAGGCCCGGAGGCCGCGGCACGGCGCGCACGGCATGGCGCCTTCGCGTCGGCCATGTCGCCCGGCGACCTCCTGGCGACCGCACACCATCGCGAAGACCAGGCTGAAACGTTCCTGCTGCGCGCCCTTCGCGCGTCCGGCCCTGAAGGACTCGCGGCCATGCGACCGTGGCGCGCATTCGGGCCGGGGTGGCAATGGCGTCCGCTGCTGGATACACCGCGCGCCCTGCTGGAGGCGTACGCCGACGCCCACGCGCTGCGGTGGATCGACGATCCCAGCAACGAAAGCACGGCATTCGACCGCAACTTCCTGCGGCACACGGTGATGCCCCTGCTGCGGCAGCGTTGGCCGCACACCGATGCCGCGTTTGCGCGCAGCGCCGCGCTGAGCGCGGCGGGCGCAGACCTGCTGGCGCAACAGGATCGCGCACTGCTGGCCCGCGCGGCCACGGCAGACCCTGCGGCGCTCCGCGTCGCCACGCTGCGGTCGGAGGATGCTCGCGCGCGTGCCCGCGCGCTGCGGCGATGGATCGAAACGCTGTCGCTGCCTTCCTTGCCTGCGCAGGGCGTGGCGCAGATCGAGGCGCAGTTGCTGACCGCGCGCGACGATGCGCAGGCGGAATTCGCTTGGCAGGGCGCGGTGGTGAGGCGCTGGCGCGGCCTGCTGCATGCCGAACGCCTCCGCACTGCGCTGCCCGGCACGTGGCAGGCAACGTGGGATGGCAACGTCCCCCTCACMCTGCCCGATGGCGGAACGCTAACACTGGAGGGTGAGGGAGAGCCCATCGCCCCCCGTCTCCGACTGACCGCGCGCCGGGGTGGCGAGCGCATCGCCCTGCCCGGCCGCGCGCACCGGCATGCGCTGAAGGACGTGCTGCAGTCGTGCGGCGTCCCGCCCTGGGAGCGGCGCCAACTGCCGCTGCTCTGGCAGAGCGACGAGCTCTGGGCCGCCGGCGACCTCGTCCTCTCCGCCGGATGCGACGCCTGGCTGCGCGACCGCGACCGCCGCCTGGTGTGGCGACGCGGCTGAGCCCACCGGGCGGTTTGACCTGACCGCACGCGATCCCCACACTTGCCCCATGGCAAAGAAGACCCCCGCAGGAGCCTCACCCGTCGCCCATTTCGAGCAGTCGCTGGATGAGCTCGAGCAACTGGTCGAGAAGATGGAACACGGCGACCTCAGCCTGGAAGCTTCGCTTGCGGCCTATGAGCGTGGCGTCGGACTGTACCGGCAGTGCCAGGCGGCACTCGAGCAGGCCGAGTTGCGCGTGCGCCTGCTGACCGATCCGGAACAGCCGGAGAACGGCGAACCCTTCGCACCCGCGCCCGATGGCCGCTGAGCCGCGTCTCGCGGCGTGGGCCGCAGCGCTGGAAGACCACTTGGACCGCGCACTGCCGCCGTCCGACGCCGCCCCGCACCGCCTGCATGCCGCCATGCGCCATGCCGTGCTCGGCGGCGGCAAACGCATGCGCGCACTGCTGGTCTATGCCAGCGGCACGCTGCTGCAGGCGGATGAAGCCACCCTGCATGCGCCCGCGATCGCGGTGGAACTGGTCCACGCCTATTCGCTGGTCCACGACGACCTGCCGGCGATGGACGACGACGACCTGCGTCGCGGCAAACCCACCGTGCATGTCGCCTTCGACGAGGCCACCGCCATCCTCGCCGGCGACGCGCTGCAGACGCGCGCATTCGAACAACTGGCGGACGCCGACGTCGACGCCGCGCTGAGCGTGGCATGGATGGGCACCCTGGCGCGGGCCTCCGGCGCCGCCGGCATGTGCGGAGGCCAGGCGCTGGACATCGACGCCACCGGCACACGGCAGCCACTGGACGACCTGCAACGGATGCATGCGCTGAAGACGGGGGCACTGATCCGCGCCGCGGTCCRCATGGGGGCCTTGGCTGGCGCCGCCGACGCCGGCACGCTGGCGCGGCTGGATGATTTCGCCGATGCGCTGGGCCTCGCGTTCCAGGTACGCGACGACATCCTCGACATCGAAGCCAGTTCCGACCAGTTGGGCAAAACCGCCGGCAAGGACGTGGCGCAGGCGAAGTCGACCTATCCGGCGCTGCTCGGCATGGAAGGCGCGAAGGCGAAACTGAGGGAACTCGATGCGCGGATGCGCGAGGCGTTGTCGGTGTATGACGCTCGCGGCGACGCCCTTCGTTCACTCGGCGATCTCGCGATCCATCGTTCGCATTGAGTGACAAAAAAGCCCGGCGATGCCGGGCTTTTTCTTGCCGCGCGAAGGTCGCTTACTTGACCAGGCGCAGACCGAACGGAAACCGATACGCGGTCCCGTCCTTGGCCTTCAGCGCCGCGATGATGCACAGGATGAAGCTCGCGAGGCCGAGGGCCATGTACAGCAAGCTTCCCAGCACCGCCAACTTGGCCGACACCATGGCTAGCACGACCACCACGATCCACAGCAGGACGAAGGCGATGGTGACGGAGATCGCCCAGTTCAGCGCCTCGCTGGTCTGATCCTTGGCGAAAGGTCCCTTGTCCTTGAAGACCGCCCAACCGATCACCGCGCCGATGATGCCGAGGAAAGCGGTGAGCAGGTAGGTGATGAGGGCTGCGGAGCGTTCTTCCGGTGAAACGTTCGAGGTGGACATGCGAATTCCCTGTTGTGAGTCGGACGAACCGCGCGCCCGCTGCGTCGCTGATGCGACGCGCGCGCCGGGTCCGCGGGATTCTAGGTGCCTGTCCACCGCTTGACACCTAACAATAAAAAAGCCCGGCATGGCCGGGCTTTCCCATCACGCTTGGCGTGCGATCACTTGATCAGGCGCAGCGCGAACGGATAACGGTAGGACTCGCCATTGTTGGCCTTGATGCCCGCGAT
>NZ_JBGFFG010000051.1:0-12505 GCF_056175765.1 Pseudoxanthomonas sp. LjRoot204_2
CATCTGGTCCACGTGCGCGACCTCGCCGAGCATGCGCGGACGGCGGGTGTAATCGGCCTGAAGGCGGGTGCGGGCGAGCCAGCGCTCGATGATGGCGAGGCCACGGGGTCCGGCCTGCGCGTCGTCGGCCAGCCACAGGCGCGTGCCGGCGGGCGTGCCGGCGTCCAGCGCCCCGAGGCAGGCGTCGAGCGCATCGTCGTCGCTGCCGATCGGCAACAGGACGATGGGCAGGGACGATGCGGCCGGCGGCGTCACTTGGAGCGCGGCGTGTGCAGGGGTTCCAGCGCGCGGAAGCGCTTGCCGTACTCGTCGGTCAGGTCGTTGGCTTCCTGCGGGTTGCGGACGATGGTCGGCGTCAACAGCACGATGACTTCGCTGCGGTCGCTGCTGCTGGTCTGCCGGCCGAACAGGCCAYCGATCACCGGCAGGCGGCTCAGCCCCGGGAATCCTCGCGAGCCCTTGGTCGCGCCATCGCTGATCAGGCCGGCCAGCATCACGGTGTTGCCTGCCTCGACCGCGACTTCGGTCTTGAAGCGCCGCGTGTTGATGCGCACGTTGCCGTTGTCGTCCGGCACGTCGCCCGGCGTGCTGACTTCCTGCACGATGTCGAGGAAGACGATGCCGTCCTTCGTCACCCGCGGCCGCACCTTCAGGATGATGCCGGTATCCAGGTACTGCACCTGGCTGTAGGTGTTGTCGGTGCCAAGCCCCGGATTGACGGTGACCGAGGAAATCGGGATGCGGCTGCCCACGTTGAGGGTGGCTTCGACGTTGTTGCGCGCGAAGATCGACGGCGTCTGCAGCAGGCGGACGTCGGTGACCTCGTCGAGCGCCGAGATGATCGCCGCGGCGTTGCGGCCGAGGAAGGTCCAGCTGGCACYGGGATTCACGCCGCCGACCGTGCTGCCCGCGATGTTCCCGGCAAGCTGGCTCCAGGTGGTGCGTCCGACGGCGTCGGGCAGGCCCGCGTCCGTGACCGCGCGCTCGAAGTACCAGTTCACGCCATAACTGAGGTCGCCGGTCAGCGACACTTCCGCGATCTGCGCTTCGATGTGCACCTGCATCGGCATCACGTCGAGCTTCTCGACCACTTCGCGGATCGACTGCCAGGCACTCGCACTGGCGCGCACGAGCAGCGTGTTGGTTTCTTCCACGGCGGCCACGCCGACGCGGTTGCCGTCGACTTCCAGCGTCACGGCGCCGTTGCCGTTGTCGCGCTGGTTGAGCGAAAGCGACCCGCTGCCGAGCCCGCCCCCGGCACTCCCGCTACTGCCACTGCTGCCGCCGAAATCGACGCTGCCGCCATTGCTGTTCATGCCGCCATCGTTGATCTGCACGGGATCGGTGCCCGGCATCAGCGAGGTGTTTCCGGCGCCACCGGTCGACCGGCTGTCGCCGCTGCTTCCGCCGCCGGAGGAGCCGAACACTTCCGCCAGCCGCTGCGCGAGTTCGCGCGCCTTGACGTACTTCAGTTCGTACGAAAACAGCCGGCTGCCTTCGCCCGCACCGTCGATGCGCTCCAGCCATTGCTGGATCTGGTCCAGGTACGCCGGCTGCGGCGTGATGACGAGCACGGCGTTGGCACCCTCCAGCGGCATGAAACGGAACATGCCGGCGCTGGGCGTCTTGCTGTCGTTGCCGAACACCTTCTCCAGGTCGGCGACCACCCGCGTAGCGCGGCCCGACTGCAGCGGGAACACGCCCACCGACATGCCGGACAGCCAGTCGACATCGAAGATCTCGACGGTGCGCAGGTAGTTTTCCAGTTCGGTGCGCGTGCCCGCCAGAGTGATGACATTGCGGGTGCCGTCGACATTGACGATGGCGTTGGGCCGCGCGTACGGCTCCAGCACCTTCTTCATTTCACTGGCCGAGATGAAGCGCAGCGGCACCACGCGCACTTCATAGCCGCGTGCATTGGAGGCAGGCCCGGTGCGCGGCGCCACGCTGCCGGCCAGTGCCTGGTCGGCCGGGATGATGTTGTAGCGCCCGCCGCTGTAGACCAGGCGCGCGTTGTTCCAGCCCAGCACCATTTCCAGCAGGTTGAGGGCTTCGGCCGGCGATACCGGCTTCGGCGTGCCCAGCGTCACGGTGCCCTGCACGCCCGGCGCGATCACGTAGTTCTGCCCCAGCATGTCGCCGAGGATCGCCTTCACCACGGCGTGGACGGACTCGCCCTCGAAATTGAACGTGGCCGATCCACTGCTGGCGCCGCCCAGCGACGGCAACGGTGCACTCGCCGCACTGCGGTTGATCATCTGCCCGTTGCCGCGGCGGATCTGCGCCTGCGGCCCGGTCACCGGCGCGTCGCCTTCCTTCAGCGGCGTGGTCTGCGCGGTGCCCGCGACGACTTCGCCTGTACCTGGCGCGGTCGTGCGACGCACATCGGGCGACGGCGCGCTGGCACAGCCGGCCAGCAGGCCCAGACAAAGGGAAAACAGGATCACACGTAACGTCATGCCGGCACTCTACTGTGTCTTGCCGGGCGTTGCCGGCGGCGTGGTGGGTTGCGCCTGCTGCTGCCGCAACTGCGCGCGGCGCTGCTCGATGCGCTGGCGGATGGCGTCCATCTGCTGGTCCGTCGTCTGGACGGGCACGGACGGCGCCGTCGACGAGGGCGATGGGCTGGCGGCAGGTGCCGGAGTCGGCATCTGCGCCGGACCGGGCGGCGATGCCACCGTGGGCATGGCGGCGGGTGCGCTGTTGCCGCCGGTCGTGCGTCCGCCCGGCGCAGCCGGTGGAACGATGGTCGCGGCGGGCGGCACGGCGGCAGGTACACCTGCGACCGGCGAAGGCGGTTGTCCTCCCGCACCGTCGAAGACACGCAACGCCATCTCGCGACGGCCTTCCGGACCCTCGAAGACGGCGCGGCGCGGATCGAGTTCGACCAGCCGCCACCCCGGGAAGCCGGCCGGCGAATCGCCCACCTTCACCCGCAGGCCCTCGCCGCCCTGCGCGGGCTGCACGATGGCCAGCTCCAGCGCGGGCGTGATCAGCACGCTGGTCAATACCAGGTCGAAGGCCGGTGCCGCGGCTTCCTCGCCGGAGAGGAAGAACGGCTTCGGACGGCGATCCTCCGAAAACAGGGGCCGCTCGCCGACGCCTGCATACTGTTCCAGCGCGCCCAGTCGTTCGGGCGGGCTCGCCGGCAGGCGCGGCAACGCCTGCACCATGCCCGGATCGGCAGGCAGGGGCGTGATGCGGCTGCCCAGCCCGAACAGGGCCATCAGCGCGGCCACCACCGCCCACCCCGCCACGACGGCGAGGATCCACGTGCGCACCCCCCAGCTGTCAGCGCGCACCGGACGGCTCCTGGGTCAGTACCGGCGAGGGCTTGAGGTACCCGTACAGGTCGAAGTTCACGTCCAGGCCGCCGGCGCCGCTTTCGCTGGCCTGGTAGGCGTACCGCTGCGCGAGGATGTTGAGGTTCTCCACGAACAGGCGCGGGCTGCCGGATTCGAGCTGGTGCAGGACCGATGCCAGTTCCGGCGCGCCGCAGCGCAGGCGCACCTGCACGACCACGCGCGGGTAGATTTCGCGTCCCGCGACCGCCAGCGGCGACTGGTTGGCGATGGCGCAGCTGCGGTTGCCGGGGCTGGCTTGCCTGACGACGGTTTCCAGACGCTGCACCAGGCCCGCGGTCGCCAGCTCGACCGTCGCTTCCGGAAGGAAGCCCGGGCGCTGCGCCTGCTGCGCGAGCGCGGCGGCGAGTTCGCGCTGCACCTGCGGTGCCTGCTGCAGCTGGGTACGGATGCGAAGTTCGCGCTCGCGCAGCTCATCCACGCGCGCGCCTACTTCCTGCATCGGCACCGTCCACCAGGGATGCACGAGCAGCGCGTAGCCCAGCAACAGCGCTGCCAACAGCAGCGCCAGCGCCAGCCAGCGATCGCGGTCAGTCACGGCCAGCGGCATCGGCGCCTCCTTGCGTCGCGGCAGCCGGGTCCTGTTTGCCCAGCAGCTCGGCCGTCATCGTGAAGCGGTCCATGCGCGTACGCGGATCCGGCTGCAGCGCGCCACTCAGTGCAGGATTGCGCCACAACGGCGAGCCTTGCAGGCGCGCGACCAGTCCCGAGGCTTCCGGGCTGAAACCGATCAGCGTCAGCCGGTCGCCTTCGATGGCGAGTTTTTCCAGATAGGTGTTGTCGGGAAGACGCTGCGTGACCTCATCCATCACTTCCAGCGATGTCGGCCGGCGCGCACTGGTCTGGTTTAGCGTGGTGGTGCCGGCGACGAGGTCGACGAGTTGCTGCCGCTGCGCCGCCACCTGCCGCGCCGCATCGGCCCGGCTGTCCACCCGCGCGGCGAAGGCGTCGGCGGCAGCGCGCCGGTTGTCCAGGACGGCCCAGGCAGCGAACACCACGGCGATGACGGCTACCGACGCCAGCACGGCATGCAGGCCGCGGCGCGGGGCCTGGCGCGCAACGCGCGATGCCTCGGGCAGCAGGTTCACGCCCAGCGGCGCACCGCCCGCGTCTTCCACGTCCGCGCCGGCCAGACCCTGCGAGAGTGCGCCCAGCCGCGACAGGCCATCGATGAAGGCCGCCTTGTGCACGGCCGCCAGTTCCACATCGAGTTGTGCATCCTCACGCACCCCCACCACGCGCGCGTCGAAGCACGCATCGTTGGCGGTGAACGGGGTTTGCCGGTCGAGCTCGAACGTCAGCACGTCGCGCAGGCGGTCCGCCGCCGCGGCCGGCAGCAGCAGGCGCCGACGCAGTGCCATGCCCGCCGGCACCAGCCACCAGCGCGGCAGTTCGGCCAGCCGGCTGCCGAGCAGCGCACGCAGATCGTCAGGGCTCACCGTGGCCGGCAAGCGCGCGAGCGGATGCCGCTGCGTGCCCTCCAGCCAGCTCATTTCGATCTCGTCGTCCTGACGCTGGAACAGCAGGCGGTCGCCCGTCAGCCCCAGCACCACGCGCCAGCGCGCGGGCAACCAGGTCGCCAACGCCTGTCCCCACCACGCGAAGAAGCTGCGTGGCCCGGGACCGAGCCGTGCCCGGAACCGCTGCAAGGTGTCGCGTACGCCGCTCATTGTGGTGAYGCTCCCTCCTCCCAGCGCAACAAGGTATAGGCCGAACCCGGCACCGGGCTGGCCCCCGCGCGCACCACTGTCCGCACCGACGCTTCGCGGCCATCGGCCAGCCGCGCACGACTCTGGATACTATACGTGCCGCTGCCGGCGCCGACGAGTTGCGGGCCGCCGGTGACGCCGGTCGCATTGCGTTGCGCCAGCCATGCCGCCGCATCCACGCCCATGGCCTGCAGCACCGRCCCCGGCGCGTACGTCGCGTCCGGCTGCGCGCGGCCCGAGTACAGCGTCAGGAATGGCGCGAGGCGCGCGTACAGGTCCGGCGTCATGCCCAGGACCTGCTCGACTTCCGCAACCGTGTCGAACGGCGCGTCCTTGGCACCGTACTCGCGCTCCGCCGCCGCGTAGTCGCTGTCCTCGGCCCCGCCCACCGGCTGGGTGAGGTTGTCGGCATCGCGCCAGTCGACGATCGCCGCCGCGAGCGCATCGCTGGCGTCCGCAGGTTCTCCGAGCGCCTGCATCAGCCGCGACAGCAGCGGCACGTCGGCCTGGTTGAGATCAACCTTGCCGGTCTCATCGACGATGCGCACCTGGACCTGCTGGCCATCGAACGTCCACGCGTAAGGGCGGCCATTGGGTTGCCAGTGGGTTTCCGGATTGCGGTCGGCCACCCGCACGAGCGCGTACTCGATGCCGGCGCGCGCGACCTCCTGCGCGATCGCGCCGCGGCTGCCGACCCGACCCTGCAACGCCTCCATCYGCGCCGTCAGCGCATACGCACCGACCAGCGCGGTGAGCAGGGCCACCAGCCACAGCACCAGCAACAGCGCGGCACCGTGCATGCGCTTCATGGCAGTACCGGATTCGTGCCGCCGGGCAACAGCCCGCCGCCTGCGCCGCCCTCGCTGCGCGCGAGGGTCACGACAAGGTCCGGCCAGCGCCCGCCGGCGATCGCGACCATTTCCACCTTCACCTGCAGCGGCAGCATCTCGGAAGTCTCCCAGCGGTCCTGCCATGGACCGAGGCGATTGTCCGCATCCAGGCCGCGATACCGGAAGCGCACGGAACGCAGCCCGTCGGCCAGCCGCTCCGCCCGCTGTCCGCGCGCGGCGAGATCGACGTCCTCCAGCGACGCGTCCGGACGGGCGACGGCGAAGGCCACCTGCAGGCGACCTTCCTCGTCCGCGACCAGGTCGTGCACGTAAGGGCCGCCATACCCTAGATAGTCCGGCAGGTCCGCCACGAAGCGCATGCGCTGCGGCGTGCCGATGAAGCGCGCCTGGCGCAGCGTGCCCCGGTCCGTCGCGAACACGATGGGCTGCGCCGACGCCAGTCGCGCGCGCAGGTAGCCATGTACCGCGCGCATGCGCTCGCTCGCCTGCGCCATGTCCTCGCCGCGCGTGACCACCGCGGTGGAGGAGCGCAGCGTCGCGAACGCCAGCGCCAGTCCTGCCGCCAGCAGCACCAGCGCGAGCAGCACTTCGATCAGGGTGAAGCCCTGCGTGCGCGCGCGCATCATGGCGACACGGCCTGGTTGACGTCGCGCGGCGCCAATCGCAGCGTGCGCCATTGCATCGCCTGTGCCCGCTCGTCGCCCCAGCGAACGACCAGGCGTACATCGAGGAGTTGCGGCGCGCCCGGATCGAGCTGTGCCCGCGCCGCCAACGGATCGGCGAACGGCGCGATGTCGAGCTGCCAGCGATAACGATCGCCTTCGAAGCTGCCCTCCTGCCGTCCCGGTTGCAGGACATCGCCCGCACCCAGCTGCGCCAGCAGGGATTGCGCGTGCAGCGTCGCGCGACTGCTGTCCGCCGATTCGCGCACCTGCCGGCTTGCTCCGGAGAGCGACCCCAGCAGCAGGCTCAGCGCCAGCGCCAGCAGCGCGAAGGCGACGATGACTTCGAGCAGGGTGAAGCCACGCTGATGACGGCGGTTGGGCGGCGTCATGGCGCGCGCACCTCGTCGCGCAGCAGGCGCGTTTCGCCGGTCAGCCAGGCCACGTCGATGCTCCACGCGGCCGTCCCGGCGGCCAGCGTGATGCGGCCACCGGTGGAACCTCCGTCGGGGAAGAACAGGATCGCGCCCTCGCCCGCCCGCTCCTGTGCCTCGCGCACGCCGGTGAAGCGGACCGCCAGGGCGCGATCGATGTCGCCACGCCGGTCACCGGCCGCCTCCCACGCATGCGCGCGCGGATCGATCCGGAAACGCTGCGGCTGCCCGGTCGCGATCGCACGCGCCCGCGTGTAGCGCAGCTGCGCAGCGACTTCCTTGGATTCCGAGCGCAACCGCATGCCGTCCATGCCGCCGGTGAAGGCCATCGCCGCGAGGATGCCCGCCGCCGCGATCAGCGCCAGGACCAGCAGCGTCTCGAGCAGGGTGAAGCCGGCCACGTGCGGCCGCGCCGCGGCAGGCCTGCGGGCCGGAGGCATGGAGACGGTAGCGGCACGGCGCGCCACGGCGGCGGTGGCCGCGCTTACTCGTTCGTGATGTCCGCGTTGACGCTGTCGCCACCGGCCTTGCCATCGGCGCCCAGGCTGATCAGGTCGAAGCGCTGCGTCTCGCCGGGAATGCGGTATTCGATCGGGTTCTTCCAGGGATCCTGCAACTCGCTCTCCTTCGCGTACGGGCCCAGCCACCCGCTCGCGTTGCCCGGATTGGTCACCAGGTCGGACAGCTGTGCCGGATACCGGCCGGTGTCCAACTGGTAGGTCTCGACCTTGCCCGCCAGCGTCTGCACCTGCGACTGGGCCAGTTTCACCTTGCCGCTGTCGGCACCGCCCATCACGCGACTGCCGACCAGCACCAGGATGCCGCCGATCAGCACCAGCACGATGATGATCTCGAGCAGGCTGAAGCCCTGCTGGGATTGCGGGGAGCGGAACGCAGTCATCGGGCGCGTGCGGGACATGGTGGCGGACTCTCCAGGATGCTCAGTTGATGGCGCCGGTCAGATCGTACAGCGGGACCAGCACGGCGATGATGACGACACCGACCACCGCCGCCAGGATCAGCGTGATGGCAGGCACCAGGGCGGCCAGCATACGGTCCAGCACCTGAGCCGTTTCCTGCTCGAAGGTTTCGGCCGTCTTCAGCAGCATGCCGTCGAGGGCACCGGACTCCTCGCCCACCTGGATCATCTGCAGCGCCAGTCGTGGAAACCGCTTTCCCTTGCCCAGCGAGGCGGACAGCCCGTGGCCGTTCTTCACGTCCTCCGCGGCCACGTCGACATCGGCCGCCAGGGCACGGTTGCCCAGCACGTTGCGCGCGATGCCCAGCGCGGTGAGCAGGGGCACGCCGTTCTTCAGCAGCGTGCCAAGCGTGCGCGCGAGCCGGGCGGTTTCCAGCCGGGCGACCAGCGGGCCGACGAGCGGGCGCCCCAGCAGCCAGCCGTCCAGCCGGCTGCGGAAGCCGGGGTCGCGGCGGCGGCGATCGAACCACAGCAGCGCCAGCGCAGGGACAGCGACCAGCACGAACCAGAAGTCGCGCACGAACGCGCCCACCCACAACACCCCGCGCGTGAACCACGGCAGCGCCACGTCCAGGCTCTCGTACATCACCGCGAACTGCGGAACCACGTAGCCGAGCAGGAACAGCAGCGCGAACCCGACCACCACCAGCAGGATCGCCGGATACACCAGCGCATTGACCACCCGTCCCTTCAGCGCGCGGCTGCGCTCGAGATAATCGCCCAGCCGCTGCAGGGTGTCGTGGAGGCTGCCGCCGGCCTCGCCGGCACGGACCATGTTGATGTACAGCCGCGAGAAAAGACCGTGCTGTCGATCCAGCGCAGTGGACAGCGGCGCACCGCCGCGCACGGCATCGCGGATGTCGGTGATGACGCGACGCGCTTTCTCGTCTTCCGGCAGGTCCAGCAGGATGCCGAGCGCGCGGTCGAGCGGCTGTCCGGCGCCCAGCAGCGTGGCGAGTTGCTGGGTGAACTGCACCAGCCTGTCGCCCGCGAACGCATTCGGTCGCCAAAGTTGCCCCAGACTGCGTCCACCCCCGGCCAYGGCCAGTGCGGCTTCGACCGGCAGGTGTCCCTGCTCCTGCAGGCGCGCGACCACGTCGGCATCGCTGGCGGCCTCCATCTGGCCATCCAGCATTTCACCGTGCGCGTTGAGGGCCTTGTAGCGGTAGAGCGGCATGCCGGAGGACAAAAGGAGAATGCGCCAACTTACCGTATTCCCCGGCCCAGCGTCATGCGGGGCGATCATGTCATGGAACGAAACGGCCCCGGTCTCCCGGGGCCGTCGCGATGCACCGCAGAACACTCAGGGCGCGGTGAAACTGCCACGCACGCTGACGCCGGAGAACTTCGTCTTGCCCACCAGCGACACGTAGTACGTGCCCGCCTGCGGGTTCGCGATGTTCACCACGTCGTTGTTGCCGGGGCGCACCGAGCGCAGGTCGTAGCTCGTCGCCGTGGCCGCACTGCCGAACTTCACGTACAGGTCGGCGTTGCCGCTGCCGCCGTAACTGATGAAGGACAGGTTGCTGGCCCCGGCCGGCACCACGAGCGCGTACTGCACCACCGCATCCTTGGCGCCGGTATTGCCCCCGACGGCGACATTATTGGTCAACGGTGTCGCGGTGGGCGGTTCGCCGCCGCCGATCACGGCCTGGACCGCTGCCGCGGCATTGACGATGCCCGCACCGATCGGACGGTTGGCCGGCGGCGCGACGGGGAACGGGCGCGCGGTCGACTTCAGCGTCGCCAGGATCTGCGCCGGCGTCAGCGGTGTATCGGCCACGCTCTGCATCAGCGCCACCACCGCCGCCACGTGGGGCGCCGCCATCGACGTGCCGCCCAGGCCGAAGTAGGTCTCCGTGGTGGGTACGGTGGTGCCCGAGTTGCCGGTGGACCATACGTAACCACCCGGATTGCCATCGACGCTGCCGCCGCCGCCCGGTGCCGAGATGTCGACGCGCGTGCCGTAATTGGAATACGACGCGATGCCGCCGGTGATGCGGGTGGCGCCGACGGTGATGACGCCGGCGCAGTTGCCCGGCGAGTAGCCGGTGACGTTGCCTGCATCGTTGCCGGCCGCGACCACAACCGTGCTGCCGTTGGCGATGGCGATGTTGAAGGCGTTCTGCTCCACCGCGCTGCACGCACCGGACCCACCGAGGCTCAGGTTGATGACCTCAGCCGGATTCGCGTTGGCGGGTACACCGGCCACGGTGCCGCCGGAGGCCCAGATGACGGCATCCGAAATGTCCGAGGTGTAGCCGCCGCAGCGGCCCAGCACGCGCGCCGGCACGACCTTCGCATTGAATGCGCCGCCGGCCATGCCCTTGGCATTGTTGGTGACTTCCGCGACCGTGCCCGCCACGTGGGTGCCGTGCCAGCTGCTGTCCTGCACGGGCGAACCCGCATAGCATTCACCCGCCACCGGATTCCAGTCGCCTTCGTCGCGCGGGTCCGCATCGCGAAGGTCGCCATCGCGCGAAACGAACGTGTCGCTGATGAAGTCGTAGCCCGGCAGGATGTTCGCATCGAGATCGCTGTGGGTGGTGATGCCCGTGTCCAGCACGGCGACGACCACGCCCGCACCGGTGGCGTTGTCCCAGGCCGCCGGCAGGTTGATGCCGCCGACCGGATCCTTGAAGTGCCACTGATACTGGTTGTAGTAGGTGTCGTTGGGGACGAGGCGCGCATAACGGCGCGCGTCGACTTCGACGAACTCCACGTCCGGATCGGTCGCCAGCTGCCGCAGCAGRCTCTCGGCCTCGACGCGATCGAGCTTGCGCGAGGTCTGCACCAGCTCGGCGCCGATGCCCAGGCGGCGCAGCTTCGCAGCGCTCACCGCCTTGCCGTTCGCCGGACCCAGCGCGGCGCGCGATACCGCACCCGACAACGAACGCTGCAGCGTCGTGTTGCTGGCACGGGCGGTACTGCCATCGCGGTATTTCACGATGAACCGGTCGTAGGTCTGGCCGTCGCGAAGACCGGCGGTACTGACATCGCCCGCGAATGCGGTACCAGCGAACGCGCCGGCGGTGACGATTGCGGCGAGTGCAGCAACGAGGGGATGACGGCGCGAACGACGGAATGAGGAAGATGAATTCACTGGACCTGCTCCATGTCTACAAGGATGAACGAACTGGGTAACCCGTTTACGACGTGCGTACTCAACGACTTGCGACTTCCCTTTCAAGCGGATCGTGCAGGTACCCCTGTTTACCTGCCACGACACTCTTCACGCGACGAGAACAACGAATGCACAAGGCGTTAACGCCTTGTTTTCAGCGTTTTCTTCGCGTTGCGCCGAACGTAGCAAATCTCTCGCAAATTGCACAACGCGGATGTAGTGTTCGATCACACGGAGTTTTTTTGCATCATCTCGGGATGAGGGGATGGGGAATGCAGCCATGGCTTTTCGACGCGACATCGTTCTTCGCTGATCCGCTTGCATGTCTTTTCCGCGACGCCATTGCGTCGTGCTCTTCGCGCCAGCCGCGGCACGCCCCGACGCCGCCGGCCTCCGACTGCAACTTCCTCCCCGCTTCCTTTGCTTCGTGCGACCCGTCCATGCGTCTCCCCTGTCGCATGCGGCGGCTTTCGTTTTCCTGACGCAATCCGCTTCGCATCCCCGTGCCGCCAAGCCCGGGTGCTGTCGTATTCCCCCGAAAACACAGAATGAAGGACGTGATCCATGAATAGGATTTACAGCAAGGTGTGGAACCCCTCCCTGGGCATGCTGGTCGTCGCCTCCGAGTTCGCGCGCCGCGCGCATGGCATGATGTCGTCCGGTGCGCGCGTGCGTGCGCGCCTCGGCGTGACACTACTGGTGTCGGCGCTGCTCGCAAGTGCACCGTTCGGTGCGGCATTGGCCCACGACAAGAACAAGGGCCAACCGCAGAACGACAAGCCGCAGATCGGAACGGGCCCCGCCTACTGCGTGGATGCACGCGGCAATCCGATCAAGGACGGCCGCCCCGGCGAGAACGCCGTCTCGTGCGGCGATGATGTCGACGCGTCCGGTCGCCATGCGGTCGCTGTCGGCTACAAGAGCATCGCCAACAAAGCGGGCGCCACCGCCGTTGGCGGTTATGCGGAAGCAAAGGGGGTTAATGCCACGGCGGTGGGCTACGACAGCAGTGCGACCGCGCAGGGCGCGACGGCGCTGGGCAGCCAGAGCAACGCCACCGGCGCCAACGCGACTGCCGTCGGTACGCAGGCGAACGCGACGGGCGCGGGCGCCAGCGCGGTGGGCACCGGCAGCACGGCGACCGGTGCGTATGCCGGTGCATTCGGCAGCGCGTCCACTGCATCGGGCACGCAGGCGCTGGCCGCAGGCCACACCAGCACGGCGACAGGAATTGCGACCGTCGCGGTCGGCGGCTTCGCCAATGCGTCGGGCGATTTCGACACGGCGGTCGGCTACGGTGCCGATGCCAGCGGCGGCGACAGCACCGCGCTGGGTTCCGGCTCCCTTGCGACCGGTTACAACAGCGTCGCAGTCGGTGGATCCC